>CAZQPD010000217.1:0-17228 GCA_964595235.1 uncultured Polaribacter sp. | reverse complement strand
TCACAGGTAGCGTATAAGAGAAATCCGCATTGATGTTATTCTTGGTTACGGGACCCAACTGGTCGGATATGACGGAAAAACCCATACCGAGCCTGTCCCATACGGGCGCATTAACATTCGCGGTATAGGTACGCGGCGCATCGTCGAAGCCCATCCATTGCATACGTCCCAACAATCCGATACTCAATGTTTCTTTCGAACCGGCATATGCGGGATTAATCACATTCATGTTATGCATATACAGGGTATATTGGGCATCCTGTTGGGCATATAACGGCAGGAGTGAAATAAGCGTTAACAAGTAAATAATGTTGCGGATTCGATTCATAATTTCTGTCGTTATCATTGGTTAGAAAATTTAGTGTAAAAGTAAAAAAAAACTTTCAATAAGAACATCTGAAATGTTAATTCTTGCCGGTTTGTCTCACAAAAGTTTACAACCGTTTTGCCAACAGCAAAAAATCATGGGGGAATGTATATCTCAAACTACATATTTTCAAATTATTACAACTCCCTAACGCCATACCCATCTTATAAAAACCTATTTCTTTCATATAGCAAGTGCGGTTATATTATTAAACATTTACCGGTTGCCGGAAAGAAACATTTGTGTATATTTGCCGCGCAAAAATCATTTGTCGAACCAAATAACACATAGACAAGCATGAAAGGAGGTGGTATTATATGCTGATTATTCCCGTTAAGGACGGTGAGAATATCGACAGGGCTCTCAAACGCTTCAAGAGAAAATTCGACAGAACCAAGACGATGAAAATACTGCGGCAAAAGAAACAATACGAAAAGCCGTCGGTAAAAAGACGTGCCCAAAAACTCAAAGCCGTCTATATCCAACGCAAGAGAAGTGCCGAGGATTAGCCCGGTAGCGGCGAAGCCGCTAATGCCATACATTTGACTATAAGAGGTACATTGTGTAACTTTGTACCTCTTTTTTATTTCTCATAAAGTGCTCATCGACAAATTCATCGAATACCTGGACAAGGAGAAAGCTTATTCCGCCCACACCTGTGCGTCTTACGAGAGGGATCTGAAAAATTTCGACCAATACCTCACAGAGGAAACAGACAGTAGCTTGGCGGAAGCCGGCAAAACACATATCAGAAGCTGGATTCTGCATTTGCTCAAAAAGGGGTACAAACCCCGTAGTATCAACAGGAAAATTAGTGCCGTCAAAGCTTTCTACCTGTTTGCCTTTCGTACGGGAACCCTGCCGGTCAATCCAGCTGCCGGTATTCCGGCGGTAAAAGTGCCCAAACGCTACGTACTCCCGTTCTCACAAACCGAAATCAATGAAGTATTGGAGACAGCCGGCGGCTTACCCGGCGCACAACAAGACGAATGGAAACACATAAGGGACTATCTCATCGTAGAACTGCTCTATACCACCGGTATGCGCCGCAGCGAACTCATCGGTCTAAAAATCAAAGATATCGACTTCGGTAGCAAACAAATCAAAGTAACTGGAAAACGCAACAAACAACGTATCATACCACTGCTCGACGAAACCCTCCCGCTGGTACGCCGCTATATCGACATTTCGCGGAAAAAATTCGGAAATACCCGGTACCTCATCACTAACGATAAGGGAGGAAAAGCTTATGCTTCACTGATATACAGAGCCGTAAAAAGACTAATGAGCGGGCATACCACCAAAGAAAAAATCAGCCCCCATGTACTCCGGCACAGTTTTGCCACCCACTTACTCGACGAAGGAGCGGGATTGCAAGAAGTAAAAGAACTGCTCGGACATGCGGGATTGAGCGCTACGCAAATCTATACACACACCAGCTTGCAGCGCCTCAAAGACAGCTACCGTAAAGCCCACCCGAGAAACAAGAAAAACCCCGGATAATTCTCAATTCAAGTTTCTCTTTTCCACAAAAAACCGCTTGATCAACCGGCTACATTCCCCTTCGAGCACCCCACCGGTTACCTTGGTTTTTGGATGTAATACGGTACCCGTACTCCTGTATCCACGCTGCGGGTCGGACGCACCGAACACTATCCTGCCCAATTGCGCCCAATACGACGCCCCGGCACACATTTGGCAAGGCTCCAAAGTTACGTATAAGGTACATTCGTGCAAGTACTTTCCGCCCAAATACGCTGATGCGGAAGTAAAGGCTTGCATTTCGGCATGCGCCGTGACATCATTCAATGTTTCGGTCAGATTGTGCGCCCGGGCGATAATCATATCCTTATACACTATCACCGCACCGACAGGCACTTCGTCTTTGTCATAGGCTTTCTCGGCTTCATCAAGCGCCGCCCTCATATATTCCTCATCCCGGTTCGTTTCCATAACTGTATTTTTTTGTCATTTGCCGGAGGCAAAAATATGCATTATAATAATTTCTCCCGGACTTTCCGGAAATACGCAAAAGCCTTCGTCATACGCGAACCGTACCAGGTAAAGTACTGTCCGTCCACATCGATGGCTACGGTATGATGGTTATAGCGCATTACCTCATAGATATCTTCATCTTTGAAATCATAAGGCTCGCTACTGAAAAGAAACACATCGGGGCGGTACAAAACCCGGATACGCCGGATCGCTACCTCCGGATACCTGTTCTGACCGCCTAATACGTTTTCTATCTTCGCCAATCGCATCATATCGGAAATAAAAGTATCCCCACCTACCGCCATATAGGGATTCGCCCAGATGAAATACATCCCGCGAAGCACAGGCAAATCCTTCAAATATTCATCCAAGCGTCTTTTTTCGTAGTCAATCTTTTGGATAATCTGTTGCGCACGTGTACGGCGGTTCAATATCTCCCCCAAATGTTCTATCAAGGAAAGCGCCGATGCGTAATCCTTTACATCCGACACATATACGGGTGCTATCCGTTCCAGGCGTTCTACCATTTCAGGTGTGTTTTCCTCTTTGCTACACAGGAAAAAATCCGGTTGTAATTCCTCTATCAACGGGAATTTCACTTTCTTGGTTCCTCCTACCACGGTTTTTTCCAACAGGAAATGCGGAGGATGGACACAATATTTGGTAATCCCCACCACTTGGCGTTCCAAGCCCAAATCATACAACAATTCGGTAAGGGAAGGCACCAGCGACACGATGCGCTCCGGCATGCCGGACAGATTCACTTCCCTGCCCAATGCGTCGAAACAGGTATCCTGCGGAAGTGCTTTCATATTTTTTTAATGTAATTTGTTCTCTTTCATTTGTTTGAAAACTTTCCGGCAATCCGGAAAATTTCATAATTGTTCCAGTATTTTCGCCATTTCACTTTGCAACACCAGGGCTTCGCGCCGTGCCGCCACGGCAAAATCCTCTCCGCCTGATGCATAGAGCACCGAGCGCGACACATTGACTATCAAACCAATATGTTCATTTGCCGCAAGGCGGACTACCTCATGCAAATCCCCTCCTTGGGCACCTACACCGGGTACAAGCAAAAAAGCCCCGGGTATGATATTCCGTATTTCTCCCAATGCTTCCGGGCGGGTAGCCCCCATCACATACATCAGCCTATGGGCGTTTTTCCATGTTTGGGACAGGCTGACCACCCTCTCGTAGAGTTCCATACCCCCGCTTCCGGTCCGTTCGAAGTCTGCCGCACCGGGGTTGGAAGTCAGAGCCAACAGGGCACACATCTTATCAGGAAATTCGAGGAAAGGCTCCACACTGTCCCTGCCCATATACGGGGCGACGGTGACGGCATCGGCGCCTAATTCATCATAGAACGCACGTGCATAATGCCGGGCGGTATTGCCTATATCCCCCCTTTTGGCATCTGCGATGACAAATACATCCGGAGCTTTCGTACGGATATAACGCACCGTGTCGTACAAGACCTCCCAACCCCGCTTACCGAGGGCTTCGTAGAATGCCGTATTGGGTTTGTACGCCACACAAAGGTCGTGGGTAGCATCGATAATCCGGCGGTTGAAATCGAGTACACCGCCGGCATTACGGTATCCAGCCGGCATTTTCTCCGTGTCGGGGTCGAGTCCGATACACAGGAAAGTCTTTTTCCTGCGGATCAATGCCTCTATCTTCTCGTTGTTCATCGTTATAAAATATGTGTCCTGATACGTTTCCAGAGCCACCACAGAACGCCTCCCGACAGCATCGCCGAGAATAGCAACAAGCCGCCGTGCAAGTGGTCGCCGTATATCCAATATCCCACCGAAAAGAGCAAGGAATAGATAAAGACCACACCCGCCAGCATAGCGGCGAGCGCTTTGGGGATGGTGTTTTTTTCCGTATGACCCATGGGATTTACCCTCCGGGAAATGCGTTTCCAGCCCGGACCACCGGGGTTTATCTTATGGTAAAAACCTTCCAATACGGCATCTTGTTCGGGGGGTGTCAGATAAGTGACGAGCAGCCATATCACGGTAGTGAGCAGAACCACCGCGGGAAATTCCGCCCAAGGGGGCAACACTCCGGTATCAGCGCCGAAAAGCCATTTGCCGGCAGGCGATAATTTGAAAATCAAGGTAATGATACCCGAGGCAAACATCGCCGCTATTTCGCTCCACGCATTGATACGCCACCAGAACCATCGCAGGATAAAGATAAGCCCCGTCCCGGCACCGAACATGAGTATGTATTGAAACAACTGCAAGGCGTGCTGTAAAGCCAATGCCAACAAGGCACTCAATACCATCAAAATCAAAGTGGAAAAACGTCCTACACGTACCAGCTTGCGTTCGGATGCATCCGGGTCGATATAGCGCTTGTAAAAGTCGTTCACCAGGTAGGACGAACCCCAGTTCAGATGGGTGGAAATGGTACTCATATACGCCGCCACCAAAGACGCCAGAACCAAACCCAGCAGTCCGGCGGGCAACAGGGTCAACATAGCAGGATATGCCAGGTCATGACCCATTTTATCCTCGGCGATATAGGGAAAAGCATGACGCAAACTGTCCAAATCGGGAAATACGATAAGTGATGCCAATGCGACGAGTATCCAGGGCCAGGGGCGCAGGGCGTAATGCATGAAATTAAAAAAGAATGTCGCCCCGATGGCGTGGTTTTCGTCTTTTGCCGCCAGCATACGTTGGGCGATATAACCGCCTCCTCCGGGTTCCGCACCGGGATACCAAGCGCTCCACCACTGTACTGCCAAAGGGATGATGAGGATGCTTATCAAGGATTGTGTATCGTCAAAATCGGGCAACAAACCCAACTTGCCGGATACCTGCGGATGAACAAGCATGGTGTGTAATCCGCCGACTTGCGGCAAATCCAACACATAAAGCGCTGCTCCCAACGAACCCGCCATAGCGACGAAAAACAACAAGAAATCCGTATAGACCACCCCCCTGAAACCGCCCAAAGCACTGAACACCACCGTGACGACTCCTGCCACGAGTACCGTTACCCATGGGTCAATACCCAGAAGTATTTGTCCTATCTTGATGGCTGCGAGCGTAACACCCGCCATAGCCAATACATTAAAAAGCAAACCCAAATACACCGCCCGGAACATCCGCAAGAAAGCGGCGGGCTTACCGCCATACCGGAGCTCGTAAAATTCCAAATCGGTCTTAACCCCGGATATCCGCCACAGACGGGCATAGACGAATACGGTGAGCAAACCGGTAAGCAGGAACGCCCACCATACCCAATTGCCCGATACACCGTGATTGCGCACGATATCAGTCACCAGGTTCGGGGTATCGGTGGCAAAGGTGGTCGCTACCATCGAAAAACCCAACAACCACCACGGCATCCTCCTGCCCGACAGAAAATATTCGGTGGTGTCCTTGCCCGACTTCTTCGATACCCAAAGCCCTACCAACAGGGTGAGTGTCAAAAAACCCGCAATAATGACAATATCTACCGGATGCAAATGTACCATGAGTTCCTGCCGGGTATAACCGGAATTATCCGCCGTGATAACGGGACACTATTCGAGCCGTTAACCCGGCACACAAACATAAAGAAAAAATACGAATCAGCCCGACCGGACGGAGATACACGGGAAGCACAGAGACCCGCCAGTGCCTATCCCCGTATGAACACCAGGCTCAATACCCCCATTACAATGATGATTTTCAGAAGGTTATGTATAAACAAATAATGCTTTCGCCTGTTGGCATACCATACCAGAAAACCCGCCATGGTCAACCCGGCAACCGCAATGACCAGGTAGTATTTCATATTTCCTATTTCGCGGTAGCGGAACAGAAACAACAAAGGTCCCATACCCAACAGCAATACGAGGTTTATCAGCATACGCGTAAAGTGCTCCCCGTATTTCACCACGATGGTTTCATAATTGTACAGCATATCCCCTTTCAGGTTTTCCAGGTCCTTGACCAAATCCTTCGCCATGAGGACAAAGAACAGGAAAGCGGCATGTACGAATATGACTTCTTTGAAATTTTTATAGTACAGAAACAAGGCAAAGAAAGGCAGCAGGGTCAATATCACTCCGCCGAAAAGCCCGGTCAACGGGTAGCGTTTCAACTTATGTGAGTACAGCCAAAGCAAAAAAATGTAAACCGAAAAGAACAAGGCGGCGCGCCACGATACCACCCATGCCGCCAATACCGAAATGGCATTCAGCAGGAAATAGGCATGTAACTTGGTGCGCTGGCTGATGTAGGTATCGATACGGGTCTTGATGGGGCGGTTTATCGTGTCTTTTCCCAGATCGTAGAAATGATTGATGATATAGCCCCCCGCCACCGATGCGGTAGTGGCGAATATCAGCGCCCAGAGCTTATAATCGGACAATACCTGCCGGAAATCCGGTGCGGTGGAGAATACAAATACGGCGGAAAGCACCTGTGCCAATACCAACATGATGATATTATATGCCCTGACTACGGAGAACAAGCTAAAAAACTTGTACAGGAATGGCGCTTGCCTCCGGGTATTGATACGGGCTTGTTCGAGTAAGTCCACCGGTAAGGGGTTTGTCGTTGGAAGTTAAAATCTATATACGAGTTCCAATTTGTAGTCTTTCAACAAGCGTTGGGTCTTTTCGAAATCCCTGGTAAAACCCAGGATGTAACCGCCGCCACCGGAACCGCACAGTTTGAGGTAGTAATCTCCCGATTCGATACCTTTTTTCCACAAGCCGTGGAACTTATCCGGTATCATGGGTTTGAAATGGTTCAAGACGATTTTCGACAGGTTTTTCAGGTTACCGAACAGGGATTTGACATCCCCTTGGAGAAAATCGTGGATGCAAGCATCGGTATAGGTGGCGAATTCTTCGGATATCATCCGGCGAAAGCCTTCGTTTTTCATTTTGTTCATAAAGATTTCCACCATGGGAGCCGTTTCGCCCGCCTGCTCGGAATCTATCAGAAATACGGCACCCCTGCCTTCGCGTTGTGACGGGATTCCCGTAGCTTCCAGCTCGGAGGGGGAATGTATCAATATCGGGATACTCAAATACGAGTTGAGTGGGTCGAGTCCGGAGCTCTTACCGTGGAAATAAGACTCCATAACTGCAAATATCCCTTTCAATTTCAACAGCTTATCACGTGTCAGGTTTTCCAATACCGTAATTTTATCTATGGCATACCTGTCATAGACGGCTGCCACCAATGCGCCGGAACTTCCCACCCCGTAGCCCTGGGGAATACTCGAATCGAAATAGAGGTTTTCATCCAAATCTTTCCGGAAGGCATCCAAATCGAGGTGTAAGTCGTCGTGGCGGGCTTGTTCGAGATAGGCGGCGAATTTTCTCAATATCCGGTTGGATTCCCGTTCCGCTTCATCCGGCACGGCGGTTTTCTTCAAAGCTCCTTGGTAGGAATTATAAGGAATGGCAAGTCCTTTGGAATCCTCGATAATGCCGTATTCTCCGAACAACAGTATTTTGGCGTAGAAAAGAGGACCTTTCATAAATTACTTTTTTCTTTCTGACGGCAAATATAAGTATTTCCCCCGGATTATCGATTCAATAATCCCCGGCACGTAGCATGACCAGGGTACAGTTCTCGACCACTTCGATGCCGTGCCGGAACAATATGGCGTAAAAACCGGGATTTCCGGTTCCGGGATTGAATATGACCCTGCGGGGTGACAGGGACAAGATATAATCATAATAGGCAGGTTGGCGTTTGGGATTGATGTACATGGTCACCGTATGGATGTTCCGGTAGGCGGGTGTTCCGGTATCAATATCCACACCGGCGATACTACCGGGTTTTAGCCCGATGGCTCTAACCGGAATGCCGTAGCTGCGCAACAAACTGACGGCTTTATAAGAAAAACGTGCCGGATTGAGCGAAGCCCCTATGACCAAAGTGGTTTTGTCAGCGCCGGAAGTGCTCAATTGTCCCTAATAAGATTATACACCCCGTTTGGGACGGTGCTCGGATGAGACGGTGAGTTTTGCCCTTCCTTTTCTTCTGCGTCTAGCCAGGACTTTTCTGCCCTCTTTGGTGGACATACGCTCCCTGAAACCATGCTTGTTCACGCGTTTTCTTCTCGACGGTTGGTATGTTCTCTTCATTTCCGGAAACTTTTATTGTTCATTATTGCCCCCGGGTGAATAGTTTCCCGGCGGGCGTGCAAAGATACGATTAGTTTTGATTCTTGCAAATCCGGATTTCATTCAGGGTCTTTACGATAGAAAGGCAAGGGAACGATACGGGCAGGCACCGTCTTCTTACGAATACGGATAAATATCCGGTTGCCCGCAGCGGATAGCCCGGCAGGCACGTATCCCATGCCAATTCCTTTGTTCAATGAAGGAGACATGGTCCCCGAAGTTACATTACCTATGACATCCCCTTCTTCTCCGGTTATTTCATAGCCTTTTCTCGGAATGGCTTTTTCCAGCATTTCGAAAGCCACCAGCTTTCGCGAGGGTCCTTCCTCTTTTTGTTTGGCTATCACTTCTTTGCCGATAAAATCTTTTTTTACCTTGGTGATCCAACCCAAGCCCGCTTCGATGGGAGTGGTCGTTTCGTCAATATCATTACCGTACAGGCAGTAACCCATTTCCAAGCGCAAAGTGTCACGGGCAGCGAGACCGCAGGGTTTTATTCCATAGGGTTTTCCAGCCTCCATCACCGCTTTCCAAATGGCTTCAGCCTGGTGGTTTTTCATATAAATTTCAAATCCGCCGCTACCTGTATATCCGGTAGCCGAAATGATTATGCCGGATTGACCGGCAAATTCCCCCCGGGAGAATGTATAGTATTTCATCTGTTCGAGGTCTATCCCGGTGAGTGGCGCCAATGCCTTTGCCACAGAAGGACCTTGAACTGCCAGCAGGGACATTTCATCCGATTCATCGGATATATCCACTCCCCATTTATTGTGTTTATGTATCCATTCGAGGTCTTTGGCAGCGTTGGCAGCATTGACCACGAGCATATAAGTTTCATCATCCAATTGATAAACGAGTAAATCATCGACGATGCCTCCGTGTTCCATGGTCATAGCGGAATACTGTACGCGCCCCGGATAGAGTTTGGAAGCATCGTTGGTGGTGAGGAGTTGTACCAAATCGAGTGCATGGGGACCTTTCAAGATAAATTCCCCCATATGTGATACGTCAAATACCCCCATGGATTTCCTCACGGCGAGGTGTTCCGCCTTTACGCCTTCGTATTGGACGGGCATCCGGTACCCGGCGAATTCCACCATTTTGGCTCCCAATGCCTCGTGAATATGGGTTAATGCAGTCTTTTTCATTATGCAGGTATGTTTAATTTCCGGACAAAGGTACGTTACTTTTTTCGTATGAATAAAATACCGGAATAAAAAAAAAAGCCGCTACGCGGCTTTTTTCAATTGAGGTGTACTCTAAATTTTTTGTTTGTCTTTTTTAACCTTAAATAACTAACCGATTTAGAATACATTAAGAGAAAATCAACGGTTTTGCTTCGTGGATTTTTCTTTTTTAACTCAGAACTCAAAATAGCGTACTTGTTGGTCATAAGCATTGGATTTATAATGCTAACGCAAATTCACGGGAAAATATTATCCCGCCGGATTTTTTTTTTATAACTTTACCCCACGTTATGAAATACAACCGGCTTTCCCTTCAGTTCAGAATTTTTATCGCGATGCTATTCATCGTGTTTATTGCCTCTTTGTTTATCGTATTAGTTACCGTATTCCAATATACACAGCAAGCAAACGATTACCATATCAAGCGGCTCAACCGGAAGGAATCGGCTATCAAAAGGGACATCCAACATACCCTGCGCAATACTACATGGTTCGTCAATACCAAAAATTTAAAATACATATTCCGCGATGAGATTTACATTATCTCGAACATTCACGGGATGGAACTGAACCTGTATGATTTCGACGGGAACCTCATCAAGAGCTCCCGGGTACACCTGGTAAGGGGAAAACAGGGATTAGAGCAAAAATTACCCCGCAAAATCGTGGAAGCCCTGCACCACAACATTCCCGGGCATCATATCGTCAAGGAAGTAGAGAACGATACGGTAAAGTATAAAATATCTTATTCCTACATCCACGACCCGAAAGGCAATCCCATAGCCATACTCGCCATCCCATATATCCAAGAAAGCCGTTTTTTCCAAAATGAGCTCGAGGAGTTCCTCCACAGGCTACTCTTCGTATTCCTGCTGGTATTCATCACTGCCGTTGTTATCGCCTATCTGCTGTCACGTTATATTTCGGGCTCTATCAAAGAAGTGGCGGAAAAAATTCAAGAAACGAGACTGGCGGAAAAAAACGAGAAAATCAGTATCGACAAAGGCAGCAAGGAGATTTTCCACCTGGTAGATGCCTATAACGAAATGATAGACAAACTCGATGAAAGCGCCCGGAAACTCGCCCGGAGCGAACGTGAGTACGCTTGGCGCGAAATGGCAAAACAAGTCGCTCACGAAATAAAAAACCCACTGACCCCCATGCGGTTGAGTATCCAAAACCTGGAACGGAAAATCAACCGCGGCGAAACACCCGACCCCAATGAAATCAAAGAGCTGACCACCTCTCTCATCCAACAAATCGACCTGATGAGCGCCATCGCTTCGGCATTCTCCGACTTTGCCAAAATGCCCAAAGCACGTACCGAACGGCTCGATATCACCGAAGTCGTCAGAAGTACCGTCGAACTGTTTCCGGAACCCTACATACGGTTCCATGCCGGAGAAAGCATCGAAATGGAAATGGATAAATCACAACTCATCAGAATCGTGAACAACCTTATTACCAATTCGTTACAGTCGTTGGAAAACCGTGACAACCCACTGGTGGAAGTACGGATTACCTACGAAAAACCCTTCGCCGTTATCAGTGTAGCCGACAATGGAAAAGGTATTCCCGATGAAATAAAAGACAAAATATTCGAACCGAAATTCACTACCAAATCCAAAGGTATGGGTCTCGGTCTGGCTATGGTAAAAAACATCGTCGAATCGTACGGCGGAACCATTACTTTCGAATCGACCGAAGGCAAAGGAAGTGTATTTACCATACGTTTTCATACCGGATACGCAACTCACAATTCGTGATGCCGGTGCGCATCCATACGCAGGAATATAAACAGCAAAACCGTAAATCCCCAAAGGGACGAACCTCCGTAGCTGATATAAGGCAGCGGTATCCCCACCGTAGGCAACAGGTCGGTTACCATTCCTATGTTGATAAAGAAGTGTACGAACAACAATGAAGCCACCGAATAACCGTATATACGGCTAAATGCCGAACGCTGCTGCCCGGAAAGCCAAATCAGACGCAATATCAACGCCACAAATACCACTACGACCAACGAAGCCCCGGCAAATCCGAATTCCTCTCCGATAGCACTGAAAATATAATCGGTATGTTGTTCCGGAACGAAATCCCCACGGGTACGTTCCCCCTGCAAAAAACCTTTGCCCGACCATCCACCGGCTGCAATGGCTTTGATCGATTGGTCGTTATTATAGCCATAGTCCCTTTTGAGATAACGCAATTTTGCCGGGTCTTTTTCCAGCCGCAACCATAAGGACAAGCGGTCGGTGTGGTGCTTCTTCAATACATGACGAAACGACCAATGGCTACCGGCTATCACCAAACTCACCGACAGGGCAAAAACCGTCAAAATACCCCAATTCCTATGAAGGAATATAGGACGCTTACGGTAACTGATATAGGAGAACAACAGCAGTACCACTATGACGAACAGCCAGGTAGCTACGGGTCCGAATTTTACCGTAGCCATGAACAGCAGTACCAACAGCATACTAATCCAAAAGATATAGGACGGCATTCCCTCTCTCAAAAACACGAATACAAATCCGCCGAAAACCATAGCCGTACCCATATCGGGAAGCAATGCGATAAGTACCGCCGGCACCAGTACCACGGCAGCGGCATTGGTAAAGTCTTTCAGCTTGCGGATATCGAACAGCGGGTCGCTCATCACCTTTGCCAAAGCCAGCGCTACGGCGGGTTTTACGAATTCGGAAGGTTGGAAGCTGATTCCGGCAAACCGGTACCAGTTCGTCTGCCCCTTTACGGTAGTACCGAACAGGAACAGACCGGCGAGCAATCCTAATGAAAACAGGTAAATCAAACCTGCAAACCGCTCGTAAACCCCCCGGTCGATAGCCAGTAGCACACCCACCGTCACCAGACTGATTATTGACCATACCAACTGCTTGCCGTACAGAGTCCCCATACTGAACCAGCGGGTTTCTTCTCCCGAATGGGTAGTGCTATATACTGCCGCCAATCCGGTAGCGACCAGCACCAGATACAACAGCGTAGCCAGCCAGTCCAGCCGTATGGTATTCAACTTCTTATAACTTTGATAATCATTCACTTTCTCCCGAAATTAGTTTTTGAATATGGTTGTATTCCCGTTCGTACAGGTCAATAGAGAGCACCCGTTCTTCACGGATGGGGTCAGCGGTTCCTTTCAGGTATTTCTCTATCATCAACGAAGCAACAGGGGCAGCTACCGTAGATCCGAATCCGCCGTTTTCGATGAATACGGCAATGGCGATTTCGGGGTGATTACGCGGGGCGAATGCGATAAACAGGGAGTGGTCGGTCAAGGGGATTTTTTCGCCGTTGACCCGGATAAAGTTCTCCACGGTTCCCGTTTTTCCGCACATGGAAATACCTTCCACACGCGAATAGTAGGCAGTCCCTCCTTGTCCGAACACCCGTGACATCCCTTCGATAACCGGTTCGAAATGCAAGCTGTCGATACCCGTGTGTTTCGGTTCGGTAAAGCGTGTGTCACGGATGGGTTTTCCTTCTATCTCCTTGACGATATGCGGGGTATAGAAGTATCCCCGGTTGGCGATAGCTGCCGTCATATTCGCCAGTTGTATGGGTGTCGCCAGGATTTCCCCCTGCCCGATGGCGTTGGAAATGGTGGTTGCCGCTTTCCAGTTTTTCGCCGGATAATACCGGTCGTAATAAGCAGCATCGGGGATATTGCCTTTTTGCCCTATGGGCAAATCGTATCCCAGGTAGTTCCCCAATCCGAAAGCTTTTACCCGGCGGCTCCAATGGTCCATGCCCGAATGGGCGGAGCCGTATTTCTCTATACTTTTCTTGTATGCTTTCGAGAAATAGGTGTTGCAGGATTTGTAAATGGCTTTTACCAGATCTACCGGTGCGCCGAAAGTTCCGCAATGGCAACCCATGAATGCCTCGGCACGTTTGCCGTATTTGAATCCGCCGTAGCAATGTTCTATGGAATGGGGTGTGATGACACCTTCTTGTAATGCGATGAGTCCTACCAACGGCTTGAAGGTGGAACCCGGTGAATATTGGGCTTGTAACGCCCTGTCCAGCAATGGTTTGTTCACGCTATCGTAGTACATTCTGTTGAAGTTCTCCGAGCGTTTCCGCCCTACCATCAGATTGGGGTCGTACGAAGGTGCGGTGACCAGCGCCAATATTTCGCCGGAGGCGGGTTCTATGGCTACGATGCCCCCGCGTTTGTTCTTCATGAGTTTTTCGCCGTATTTCTGCAATTCCAAATCCAAAGTCAATGTCAGGTCTTTGCCGGCCACGGCGGGACGGTCGTAAGCTCCGTCTTTATAAGACCCGGTGATGAGGTTGTAGCGGTTCCGGCTGTAATAGCGAACCCCTTTCTGTCCTTTCAGCACTTCTTCGTATTGTTTTTCCACCCCTTGATATCCTATGAGTTCCCCCATCTGGTAGCCTGGATTTTCCCTTATCATCCGTTGGGTTACTTCGCTGATATAGCCCAGAACATTGGCTGCTGTACTTTCGGGGTATTCCCTCAAATTTCTCTTTTGGAAATAGAAGCCTTCGTATTTGTACATTCTCTCCCTGACCAATGCGTAATCGTCCTTGTCCAATTGTGAAATGAACACCGAGGGCAAAACGGGGGAGTAACGCCTGGCTTTATCTATTTTCTCCAAAAATTGTTCTTTGGTGATGGATAACATCCGGCAAAATTCCATTGTATCGGCCAGGGCTACCCTGCCGGGAATGACCATGACGTCATAGGATACCTGGTTGCTCACCAGCAGATGTCCGTGGCGGTCGTATATCAACCCCCTGTTCGGATAAATGTAGCGGGCGGTAACAGCTGCATTTTCCAAAGGATTGACGTATTTTTCCATCCATAATTGCAGATATATAAGTCTTATTACCAGGATGATTCCTGAAATGACAACAAATATGGACAATATGTATTTTCTATCGTTCATTTCGTATTACCGTTCCTGTTCCGGCACCGCATTTCCCGGAAGGGGAAATCCAAACCCATACATATTCCCGCCTCTATTTGCCCCTGATTAACGACAAGACGAGCAGAATGACCAGGACATTGAGCACAAAGGTAACCATAGTTCGCCTTACGACATCCGTCCAAGCACTCATACTCCCTTGTTCCAAGATGAACAAAACGGACAAAAAGAACAAATTGAGCACGAGTATCCAAACTATGGAAATATTGACGGGTAAATTCCGCCAGCTGTACAATTCGAATATTTCTCCGGCATTCTTCCTGTAAATGATTTGTAACAAGGGAATTCTGAAATAAGCGGCAAGTACCAGTGCGAAGGTGTGGATTCCGCCGGACAGGGTCAACCAGTCGAGAAACATCCCCATGACGAACGAGGCGGTGAGTAAGAGGCTGCGTTCCCTGATGAATGGGAAAATGATGAGATAGATGAGATATACCTGCGGATTGATATACCCGGCGAAGTGCATCCGGTCGAATACAGCGTATTGAACGAGCGGTAGCAATGGTACCAGTAGCCAATATATCCAGGTGTTATTCTTCATATTTTTTTTCCAATTCCCTTTGTTCGCCGGCGAGCGGGTTTTCTACCACATATACGCGAAACAAGGCGCTCATGTCTGCCAAAAGCCTCATTTTCACATTTGTATATTGTTTGTTGCTCACTTCAAATGATTCGATGACTCCGACGGGAATTCCTTCGGGAAAAACCAGTGACTTGCCGCCGGTGACCAAGGTGTCGCCTTTCTCTATTGCGGCTTGGATGGGCAAGTCCTCTACGTTCATATACCGGTAATCGCCGGAATCCCAAGTAAGGCTTCCGGTATGGTGGGATTTTTTCAGCATTACATTGATTCCTGTCTGCCGGTTCAATATAGAAAGTACGGTGCTGAAATGCGCCGAAGTATGGAGGATGATACCGGCTACACCATCGGGTAATACCACGCCCATATCAGGCTTGATTCCATCGGTTTGCCCTTTGTCTATCGTCAGGAAATTCTGGGATTTCGTATAGGAATTATGTATGACATGGGCTGGAATGTAGCGGTATTTTCCCGTCAGGGAGGTGCCGTACTCATCGGTAGATTGGTTTTTTTGACGCTGCAAGCGGTTCTTTAGCCCGGTATTTTCTTTGATTAGTTCTTCATTGTGTTTCCGGAGAGAGAGGTAGTCATAGAGTGATTGGATGTTCTGCCTGATATGACCCGATACGGTATCCACGCGGTAGAAAAATTTGCTGTAATGGTAAGTCCGGCTGCCGATGATTCCCGTCAGGGCGATGGATTCATAGAGAACGAACAGCAGCAATAAACGATATTTGGACAGGAAGTGTAGAAGGTTCCACATGTCGAGGCATATTCATCAGGGCTCGTATTATATCAAGACACCTTTGTATTTTTCTCTGTCTTTCAATGCGATACCAGTACCTTTTACCACGGCTCGCAGCGGGTCTTCGGCGACATACACGGGGAGGTCTGTCTTGCGCGACAGCCGTTTGTCCAGTCCGCGGAGCATGGAGCCGCCGCCGGCGAGGAAAATACCTGTGTTGTATATATCGGCGGCGAGTTCGGGTGGTGTTTGAGAGAGGGTTTCCATCACGGCATCTTCAATGCGTACGATGGATTTGTCCAGGGCTTTGGCTATTTCGCGATACGAAATCCGGATTTGTCTCGGTTTTCCCGACAGGAGGTCTCGCCCTTGGATGAACATATCTTCGGGTGGTTCTTCGAGGTCTTCGGTAGCGGCACCCACTTGGATTTTTACCATTTCGGCGGTACGTTCCCCGATATATAAATTGTGCTGGGTACGCAGGTAGTAGGAGATATCGTTGTTAAATACGTTACCGGCGACTTTGATAGAGCGGTCCACTACGATACCGCCGAGGGCGATAACGGCTATTTCGGTAGTTCCTCCGCCTATGTCGATGATCATATTGCCTTTGGGCTTGGTGATATCCAAACCGATTCCTATGGCTGCCGCCATGGGTTCGTGAATGAGTTTGATATCTTTGCCTTTCATTTTTTCGGCGGAATTATAGACTGCCCGTTTTTCCACTTCGGTAATTCCCGAAGGGATGCAAATGACCATCCGTAGTCCGGGGTTGATGAGTTTACCTTTGAAAGCGGGGATGCTTTTGATGAGTTCTGCAATCATGATTTCGGATGCTTCGAAATCGGCGATTACACCGTCTTTGAGCGGCCAGACGATTTTGATGTTGTCGTGTGTTTTTCCCTGCATCATGTTGGCTTCTTCGCCTATGGCGACAATCTTGTTCGTTCTACGGTCGATAGCGACGATAGAAGGGCTGTCCACCACGACTTTACCTTTGTGAATGATCAATGTATTGGCTGTGCCCAAATCTATGGCTATATCTTCGGTGAAAAAGTCAAAAAGACCCATATCGTAAGCTGGTTTATGATTCGTAATGCTCTGAAAGCACAAAAGTAGGAAAATTCGGTGAATATCAAATATGAAGGAGAATATAATGAAAGGTTGGCAGCAGGAAAATATGAGCCAGACATTATTTTAGGGTATGCCCTTGTGAGTGCCGGAAGAGGT
>CAZQPD010000216.1:0-9738 GCA_964595235.1 uncultured Polaribacter sp. | reverse complement strand
AACAGGAATAACTTCAACAAATGAGAAAATTTATACGACATTCATCATTAATCACTGACCATTAACAATTAACAATTAAAATAACCGGAGTCCACCGGACATTTTCTTGACGCTCTGCCCTTGTGACTTTCAGCAGACCCTAAACAGCCAATGCATGGGCTAATATGAATCAAATTTTTCTTTTGCTATATCTTTGAATTTTTGATATAATCGTTCTTTAAACTGCTTACCAACCTCATCAAAAGTTTTTAAAAGTTCGGGAAATGTTCCCTTTCCTCCAATAAAATCCCAATATTCATCACCTACTAAAAAATCATTGGGCGAGTCCATCATTCCGGATTCTGTAAAACGTGAATAGGGTTCAGGATGATATGGATTATAGGGAAATGCTAAAAAGACATTTACGGGTTTTCTCCTTCTTGCCACCCATTCCAAAAGTTTAGTTTTACTTTTTTCAAATACATCAATATTGGGTTTTACGGTTTTAATTTCAAAATAGTATTCTTGTCCATTTCGTTTCATATAAAAATCGGCAATATTTCCGGACTTTTGAAATTCTCCATTTTCAGTTGATGCTTTTAAAACTTCTTTCTTCTCTTTTTCTATATCTGCTTTTCTTTCTCCGTTTCTTAATTTTGCAATTATATTTCCAATTACAGATTTTTGAGCTTTTGAAATTGCACCTCCAACCCCATAATTTCTAAAACATTCTTCTGCTGTTTCAGAAGCCAGAATTACTGAAACTTCTTCATATATCGACATTCCTAATGTTGTTGCCATTGAATGGATAAATGAATATGCCGCAATCTTTTCATTATCTTGAATCAGCCGTGCTAAAAATGGCATTGATGTAGTTTCTCTACCATAAGAGTTTAATTTCTTCTCTAATTTATCAGAAAGTAATTTTTTTATTTTTTGTTTTTGTATGTCCGTCAACGCCATTACTATTTTTCTTTTAAATGAAATATTATTTCCGAATACGCATTTCTATCTTTCTCAACTCTGTTTAAAACCGGTCTTTTATATTGATTAACGATCTTCATTCCTGCCATTTCTGCTATTTTGGGATATAAACCGTATTTATCATTTGCCACTAAAAAAACGTTATAGTCCTTTTTGAGATATTTTTTGCTATTTAATAGAACTTCTGCTATTCCTTTGGCATAACTTTCCCTTGCTTCACGCCCTTGTCCTTTGTATAATGGACCGATTTCCAATTCATCTTTTCTTTCAAACCCAAACAAATCGTATGCGTAAGCGTGTTGTTCGTGATAATCTATCAATCCTACATAAGGCGGACTTGAAAAAATGCCGTCAATTCTTTGCTCTTTTATATTATTTGCAAAATTCGGCAGTCTTTTTTCTAATTCTGTAACAATATTAATGTTTCGACTGTCACCTGTTAGACATATTTGATTTGTATTTGTTCTTAATTTGTCAAATTGTGCTAATCTTTTCAAAGTGTCTTTTGTGTATCTGTTCCACCACGTGTTTATTGAAAAAAGCGGTTTGCAGATTTTACCGTGTTTTTTACAGTAATATGTAGTTGTTTGTGGTTCAAGTAATGTTGCCAAATCGGAATGGGTTGTCGCTCTACATGAGCGGGTGGTCCGGCTTAAAACTATGCTCAAAATGCGTTTTGTCGGAATATCTTTTACTTTCCGTATTTCATCAAAAACAAAATCTATTTCATCTCGTACGACTTTTATAAACCATTTGTCTAAAAATGTATCTGATTTTTCCTGTTTGAGTTCAATTTTGTACTTATCTATTAATTTATTGTATATCGATAAAAACTCTTTTTCCTTTTCTTTTCCGTATATCTTTTCGTTTATTTCCTTTTGTCTCACCTTGTATTTAAATTCAGGTGAAGGAAAATATTTCGCATTGAAAACTTTTAATTCTTCCAATAATTCTTTTTCAAAAACAGTATTGTTTCTGTTATCGAGGTAATCTTTAAGTTTTAAAGAAATATCTTTTGCTGTTTCTTCAATCAATTTTAAATTGTATCTACCGATTTTTGCATTACTTATATGTGTGTTAAATGCAGAGACATCCACACCAATGGCGTTAATGCCTAACTCACTTGCTTGTACTAATGTAGTTCCCGAACCACAAAAAGGGTCAAGAACCGTATCTCCTTTTTTAAAAAATACTTCTTTTTTAAATTTATCTGTATGTGAATCCAAAAAGTACTCAACCAATTGCGGGATGAATTTTCCTTTGTACGGATGTAATCTATGAACGTGTTTTGTTGTTTCGGATTCTTTATATTGAGAAAAAGATAATGTCCAATTCAAATCATCACCCAACTTATCTTTCCAACGTTCTTCTTTTGTCCTGTTATTTTGTTTGTAATATTTTATTAAATCTTCTTTTAAAACCAGTGTACTTCCATTATCTCCAATTTTGGGCACCCTGCCATATTGAATTAAATAGGAAATATTTGAGGTAGTTACTTGCTTTTTAAGATAATTTGTCGCCCATTTACTGGCTTCTTTTATGGTAAGCAATTCAGACATTAGAAATTAATTTTAGTTTATGATAAATGTTTTTGTTTTAAATACTCTATTTTTTGTTCGGCTAAAACAAAAACTTCATTATTGCAATTCGTTTCATATAGTTTTTTAGCAATGAAATCGCTGTAATATTCTGTTTTCAATGTATCCATGTTGAGATTGAAAACTGATGCTAATTTTGGTAATCGCTTTTCATCAAATTCACGTTTCCCATTTTCAATTTTGCTCAAATTTGCCGAATCCAAATCAAGTTTGGCTGCGAGTTGCGTTAAAGTCAACTCATTTTCAGTTCGTAATTTTCTTATGTATTCTCCAAATGTTTCTTTCATTTGACTTTTCATTTTTTGACTTGTCAATATTTGACAAATATATAACAATTTATTTTATTCTATCCTTTTTGAACGAGAAAATATTAGCCTTTTTTTGAGAGTATGCAACTCGGTTGTCGTAATGGCGAGGATATGGTGATTACTTTTCGTATTACGATAGGGGATACTACCCCCGATAGGGTCTCTCAAACAGATAAAAAAGAATAACTCACATCGGTTTCCACGATAATACTGATAAAACAGTGATTATAATATTACATAAAAGCACCATACCCGGAAAAATTTCAAACGGATATACCGGTTCGATTTATGTGTTTGGATTAAAGTAGGGTCTGCTGATACGGTAGCCGGTCGCTCCTTATTCGAAATCCGGTTTTCTCTTTTCCAGAAAAGCAGTGGTGCCTTCTACAAAATCCGGCGTTCCGAACAGCTTGCCGAATTCATTGATTTCCACTTCGAAACCGTTTTTGCCCTTATCGAATCCGGCATTGACACTACGGATAGCCGCACGGATAGCTGATGCGGAATTCCGCGAAATTTTCCGCGCCAGTTTCATTGCGCTTTCCATCAATTCCGCCTGTGGTACCACGCGGTTTACGAGTCCCCAGCGGTATGCATCCCCGGCATCTATCATCCCGGCAGTCATTATCATTTCGAGGGCTTTGCCTTTACCCACCAATGCCGCCAAACGCTGTGTACCTCCGTATCCGGGAATGAGTCCGAGAGACACTTCCGGAAGTCCCATCATGGCGTTATCCGATGCAATGCGTATATGCGCCGACAAGGCGAGCTCCAAACCGCCGCCCAGGGCGTAGCCATTTACAGCAGCAATAACGGGAGTCTGCATTTCCGCCACCAAATCGAACAATTTCTCCTGTCCCTCGCGCGCCAAGGCTTCGCCTTGTGCCACATCAAAAGAAGCAAATTCCGAAATATCGGCACCGGCTACGAACGCCTTTTCGCCGGACCCGGTCACGATGACCGCTTTACAAGTGTTATCCCCATCTGCCTTGGAAAAAGCACGGTGCAGCTCCTCTATCGTCTGCTTGTTCAACGCATTGAGTTTGGAAGGACGGTTGATGGTAATCAGGACGATGTTCCCCTCTTTTTCCACGAGAATATTTTGATATTTCATTGCTGATGTATTTTTTGGTTAGTAATTGCCGGTAATGTCATATTCCCGTCAATAAGTTTCTATAAACTTTTTGACCAGTTTTCCCATGGTTTTTTCAGATTGTGCCGCCACCTTTTTCACCTCTTCGTGCGAGACTTCCACCACTTGCCCTTCCACACCCAGGTCGGTAATAACGGACAATCCCAGGCAGCGCATACCCATGTGCTTGGCTACGATGACTTCGGGCACGGTGGACATGCCTACGGCATCGGCACCCAGTATCCTGACCATCCGGTACTCGGCGGGCGTCTCGAAAGTAGGTCCCTGCAAACCGAGATAAACACCTTGCTGCAAGGGGATATTCAATTCACCGGCGACCTCATACAGCCGGTCAATCATTTGTTTGTCATAGGGTTCGTGCATATCGACAAAACGGGATCCGAAGCGCTCATCGTTCTTTCCACGGAGCGGATGCTCGGGCATCATATTGATATGGTCCCGGATGACCATAATATCCCCAACGCTAAATCCGGGATTCACCCCGCCCGATGCGTTCGACACGATCAATTTATCAGCACCAAGGCCATGCATTACCCTGACGGGAAATGTCACCTGCTTCATATCCCAGCCTTCATAGTAGTGAAAACGCCCGCGCATCGCCACTACTTTCGTATCACCAATACGCCCGTATATCAACTCACCGTGATGCCCCGTGACCGTGGAAACGGGAAAATCGGGAATCCGGGCATACGGAATGCGCTGTTCCACTTCGATATTTTCGGTAAAATTCCCAAGTCCCGTACCTAATATGATACCGAAACCGGGTTTTTCAAATCCTTTTTGCCGTAAAAATTCAACGGTTTTCTGTACTTTGTTCCACATATTGCAATATCATTTGGTCAAAATCTTTGCCGTGACTGATAAACTCCGTCCTCATCGGAACGAAATAAATCCCGTCCAGGCGGTCAAAGATACGAACATAATCTTTTCCGGTGGTCAGTATGATCTTTTTATGTCCTGAAATAGCTTCAAAAGCTTCCCTGACGGCACGGATATCCCGGTAGGAAAACGCATGATGATCCGGGTACCGCTTGTGGATATAACGGATGCCTTTCGCTTCCAGTTCTTTCAGCAAATGCGAAGGGTCGGCGATACCCGTTACCAGCAATACGGTATAATCTTTCAGTTCGTCCCAGGTGAGCATACCCCTTGCCGACCGGACGTGGTCCTCATACACGATGGTGCTGAAAAATACCGTTTGGGTGAGATCCACTTGCAACTGCCGGGCTATTTCGAATTGGCGGGCTTCGCTCAAATGGGGAGGGCACTTGCTCACCACGATGATTTGCGCACGGCGTGCCCCCGGTACGGGCTCCCTCAAATTTCCTGCGGGCAGCATCTTATCACCGGTGTATAAATCCCCGTAAGGGGTCAATAAGATATTGAGTCCGGCACTTATCCTGCGGTGCTGCATGGCATCATCCAGCAAGATGACTTCCGGGGGACGTGGATGTCGCAACAACAAATTGATTCCATGTACCCTGTCGGCATCCACGGCAACGAGGATACCGGGGTGTTTTTCGAATAATTGTAAGGCTTCGTCACCTATGTCGGCAGCCGTCATACCGCGGTGGGCGAGGAGAAAACCTTTGGTTTTCCGCTTGTACCCCCTGCTCAATACAGCTACCCGGTACCGCGGCTTCAACAAACGCACCAGGTATTCCGTCATCGGGGATTTTCCCGTACCTCCCACCTGCAAATTTCCGATATTTATCAACGGAATATCGTAAGTAGCGGAAGCCCATATCCCCTTGTCGTATAGATAATTCCGGAACCTTGTCACACCGCTGTATATCAGCGAAATAGGATATAAATATTTTCTTATCCGTCTTTCCATTCCGGCAAAACTACTAATATTTTCACAATATCCCGGTATCCATTCGATTATTTCAAAAAAAAGCATATTTTTGCCCTGAAACATTTCAATATTCACGATGATATCGACAGATTATTGAAATATACGCATTCACAGTTTGTGTCATTATTCAAAATATTAACGAGAAATGAAAGTATTATCCGATATCGAAATAGCCCGCAAGGCGAAAATGCTCCCCATCGATAAGATAGCCGGAAAGCTCGGCATCGATCCGGAAGTGATAGAGCCTTACGGCAAATACAAAGCCAAGCTGCCGTTGAGCCTGATAGACGAGGAAAAAATTGCCCGTTCGCACCTGGTATTGGTCACCGCCATCACCCCCACTCCGGCAGGTGAAGGAAAGACGACCGTATCGATAGGACTGAACGAAGGTTTGAACAAAATAGGCAAGAAAGCGGTCGTAGTTCTCCGCGAACCTTCATTAGGTCCCGTATTCGGCATCAAAGGCGGGGCAGCGGGCGGAGGATACGCACAAGTCGTACCGATGGAGGACATCAACCTGCATTTCACCGGGGATTTTTCCGCGGTGGAGAAAGCCAACAACCTGCTTTCGGCATTGATAGACAACAATTTGCAAAGCAAAACCAAAAACCTGAACATAGACCCGAGGACCATCGTGTGGAAACGCGTCATGGACATGAACGACCGGGCTTTGCGGCATATCATAGTCGGATTGGGCGGTACTGCCAACGGCATCCCCCGCGAAGACGGGTTCAACATCACCCCGGCTTCCGAAGTCATGGCTATTCTGTGTATGGCGAAAGACTTCGAGGACTTGAAAGAACGCCTCGGCAATATTTTCATAGGATACACTTTCGACAAGAAACCGGTATATGCCCGCGATCTGAAAGCCGAAAACGCCATGGCCATCCTATTGAAAGACGCGATAAAACCGAACTTGGTACAAACCCTCGAAAACAACCCCGCCATTATCCACGGCGGACCTTTCGCCAATATCGCCCAAGGTACCAACAGCATCATCGCTACCAAAACGGGCTTGTCCCTTGCCGATTATGTCATCACCGAAGCCGGTTTCGGCGCCGACCTGGGCGCTGAAAAGTTCTTCGATATCAAAAGCGTCGCCGGCGGATTGCGCCCCGAAGCCGTGGTTTTGGTCGCCACTATCAGGGCATTGCGCCACCACGGGGGGGCTACCAAAGAGGAATACGACATTCCGGATACCGGCAAAGTGGAAAAGGGTATTGCCAACCTGGAAAAACACATTGAAAACATCCGGAAATTCGGCATCAACCCGCTGGTAGCCATCAACTATTTCCCCACCGACAGCCGGGAGGAAATCCAACTGGTAAAAGACCGCTGCGAACAAATGGGAGTCAATGCCGTAGTCGCCGAAGAATGGGCAAAAGGAGGAGAAGGAATGGTGGAAATAGCCCATGCACTCACCGCCATCATCGACAGCGGAAAAAACCAATTCAAACCACTGTACGACTGGAACTTGCCCGTCAAAGAAAAAATAGAACGCATAGCGACAGAGATATACGGCGCCGAGGGGGTGAATTTTTCGAAAAAAGCCCTGTTGGACCTGAAAAGAATCGAAAAACTCGGACTCGACCACCTGCCCGTATGTATGGCAAAAACACAAAAGTCATTATCCGACAACGACAAAGCATACGGCCGCCCGGAAGGGTTCCGCGTCAATGTACGCGAATTCGAATACGCCGTAGGTGCGGGATTCGTAATACCCATTTTGGGTAAAATGATGCGTATGCCGGGACTCCCCGCTACTCCTGCTTCCGAAAATATGCATATCGACAAAGACGGGGTCATCACGGGATTGTCATAAAATCACACCATTTCATCATCTCTCATTATTTCGCTATCTTGCGCCCTAGAAATGACGCAGATGAAGCACATACGGAACTTTTGTATTATCGCACATATAGACCATGGCAAGAGCACATTAGCCGACAGGCTGTTGAGTTATACGCAGACCATTTCCGAAAGGGAAATGAAAGACCAATTGCTCGATACCATGGATCTGGAACGTGAACGCGGCATCACCATCAAGAGCCATGCTATACAGATGGAATACGAACACCGGGGCGAAACCTATACCCTGAACCTGATAGACACTCCGGGACACGTGGATTTCTCGTATGAAGTTTCACGGTCTATCGCCGCCTGCGAAGGAGCACTCCTCGTAGTGGATGCCGCCCAAAGTATCCAGGCACAAACCATCTCAAACCTGTACCTTGCCCTCGAAAACGACCTGGTCATCATTCCCGTACTCAACAAAATTGACCTGCCCAGTGCCAAACCCGAAGAAGTTACCGATGATATTGTCGATTTGACAGGCTGTGACCCCGGAGAAGTCATCCCCGCCAGCGGCAAAACCGGTCTCGGGGTGGACAAAATACTACAAGCCATTATCGAAAAAATCCCCCCGCCGCAAGGCGACCCCAACGCCCCGTTGCAAGCTTTGATATTCGATTCGGTATATAACCCCTACCGTGGCGTAGAAACCTATTTCAAAGTGGTAAACGGGGTAATCAAAAAGAAAGACAAGGTAATGTTCATGGCAACGGGAAAAGAATATTTCGCCGAGGAAGTAGGCACCCTGAAACTCAAACAAATACCCAAAGAACAAATATCAACAGGTGATGTGGGATACTTGGTCACCGGTATCAAGGAAGCGCAAGAAGTGAAAGTGGGAGACACCATTACCAGCGCTACCAATCCGACCACCGAACGCATCGAAGGCTTCGAAGATGTCAAACCCATGGTATTTGCCGGCATCTATCCGGTGGATACCGATGATTATGAAGACCTCCGCGCCGCTATGGAGAAACTCAAACTCAACGATGCTTCACTGGTCTATACCCCGGAGAGTTCCGCCGCCTTGGGGTTCGGCTTCCGCTGCGGATTCCTCGGAATGTTGCATTTGGAAATCATACAAGAACGCCTCGAACGGGAATTCTCCATGACGGTCATCACCACCGTGCCCAATGTCTCTTATTTGGCATACACCAAAAAACATCCCGGGAAACCCATAGAAGTACACAATCCGTCCGACCTGCCCGAACCCGGCGTACTCGACCGGGTGGAAGAGCCTTACATCAAAGCTTCCATCATCACCATGTCGGACTATATCGGTCCCGTCATGTCCCTCTGTATCGAAAAACGCGGTGAACTGGTCAACCAGACCTACCTCACCCAAACCCGTGTGGAGCTCATTTTTAATATGCCCCTGGCGGAAATAGTCTTTGACTTCTACGACCGTCTGAAGACCGTATCGCGCGGATACGCTTCGTTCGACTATTATCCCGCCGGCATGCGCCCGTCCAAACTCGTACGACTCGACATCCTGCTCAACGGCAATATGGTGGACGCCCTCTCGGCATTGATACACGCCGACAATGCCTATGCCGTAGGACGGAAAATCGTCACCAAACTGCGAAAACTCATCCCGCGCCAGCAATTCGATATCCCCATACAGGCAGCTATCGGCAGTAAAATCATCGCCCGGGAGACCATCAAAGCACTGCGAAAAGACGTAACGGCAAAATGCTACGGAGGGGACATTTCACGGAAGAGAAAATTACTCGAAAAACAAAAGAAAGGAAAAAAACGCATGCGGCAAGTAGGTAATGTGGAAATCCCGCAATCCGCATTTATGGCAGTACTCAAACTGGACGATTGACAACACCCAAAAATAAAAAACTGTCAATATACCACGAACGTTTGATATAATAGGGTCTGCTGAAAATCAAAAGGGCAGAGCATCAAGAAAATGCCCGGTGGACTCCGGTTATTTAGGGTCTGCTGAAAAACTCTCAAACACGTGAAAGAGTATGAGTTACGCAATAATATCAATAGTAA
>CAZQPD010000215.1:0-8565 GCA_964595235.1 uncultured Polaribacter sp. | reverse complement strand
AAAGTCTTCCGGTGATGGGGGGACAGCCCGTATTTCATCAAGGCTTCCCGGTGTTCTTTGGTGGGATAACCTTTGTTTTTTTTCCAGTTATATACCGGATAATCATCGTGGAGTTTTTCCATATACTCGTCGCGGTAAGTTTTTGCCAGAATCGAGGCGGCAGCTATTGAAGCGTATTTTCCGTCGCCTTTCACAATGGTGGCAAAGGGGATATTCCGGTAGTTAAAAAATTTATTTCCGTCCACCAGAATGTATTCCGGCTTTACGGACAATTTTGATAATGCGCGGTGCATGGCGGTAATGGATGCTTTCAGGATATTGGTTCGTTCTATTTCGCGGGGGGATACGAAAGCCACTCCGAAAGCCAGTGCGTTTTGTTCTATCAAGGGTCTTAACTCTTTCCGTTTTTTTTCACTCAATTTTTTCGAATCGTCTAATAATTCCGGGTCGAAATCTCCGGGTAAAATGACAGCCGCCGCCACTACGGGACCTGACAAGCATCCCCTGCCTGCTTCGTCACAACCGGCTTCGTATTGAAAATGGCTATAATGAATTTTCACCCGTAAATATTAACCTTTACCAAACAGCCTTGTAAAAATGCTTTTCTTGTACTTTTTCTTGTTGGTAAAGACCAAACTTTCCACATCGAAGTATTGTTTGATGGTTGCTTCGTCAATATTCAGGATATCCAGAATAAACTCATCATAGGTCTTACCTTTATCTTCCAGTAGTCCGAGAAAGTATTTCACCGCAACATTCATTCCGCTGGTGTGTTCGATATTTCTCAATACTTTGTACAGACGTTCTATTTTTTTTACGGCTTGAGGCGGAGCGGCTTTACGGAACGAGTGGTGGGAAATAATGTTCCCGTCTTCATCATATTTGGTTTTGAACGAAGTAAGAACCCAATAGTATTTTCCGCTTTTAGCGAGATTTTTTACCAATGCATAAATATTTTCACCTTTGTGCAAACGCTCCCACATGAGTTTAAAGATAGTCTGCGGCATGTCGGGATGCCGGATGATGTTGTGCGGTTGCCCCATCAGCTCGAATTCGCTGTATTCGCTGATTTCAATAAAATATTCATTGGCATATTCGATAATGCCTTTCGGGTCGGTTTTCGACATGATATACCGTGCCGGGCTTAATATGATTTCTTCGTTTAAGGGTGCAGGCTTCTTCATTTTTGTTATAATTTGTTTACATGTTCCCGGAGTCCACGGGGGTTACCGGAAATATCCATAATAACAGGTTATAAAAGTCACGTCATTTTTCGTACGGAAATATCCCACCCAAAACCTGTGTGGAGCATATCGGAGTCGAACCGATGACCTCTACGCTGCCAGCGTAGCGCTCTAGCCAGCTGAGCTAATGCCCCTTTTTCCGGCAAAATTATTTACTTTGCCGTTTCCTGGAACCAGGAATGCAAATATATTAAAAAGTATTGGACAATTCCATATCGAATAGAGAAATATACCGGTTGGCGGTTCCCGCATTGATATCCGGCATAGCGGAACCTTTGTTATCGCTTGCCGATACGGCGTTCGTCGGGCACCTTCCGGTATTAGCCAAAGAATCATTAGCCGCCGTGGGGCTTACCGGGGCTTTTCTCTCTATGTTGATATGGATACTGGGGCAGGTGAGGAGTGCCGTTTCCACCATCGTTTCCCAATATCTCGGCGCAGGAAGGATAAATGACATTCTGCCGCTCCCCGTCCAAGCAGCATTTTCCGTTGCGGTATTGTCTTTGTTACTCATAGCTGTTACCTATCCGTTGGCGCCTTTTATTTTCAGGTTGTACAACGCCGGGGATATATTATTGGAACTGTCGGTGGCATATTACAGAATCCGTGTGTTCGGGTTACCTTTTACATTGGTTACTTTTGTGGTTTTCGGCACCTTCCGGGGGTTGCAGAACACGTTTTATCCCATGCTTATCGCTCTTACCGGTACGGTATTGAATGTGGTATTGGATTACTTTCTGATTTTCGGTATTGAAGGTGTTATTCCCGCATTTCATATCGAGGGGGCAGCTTATGCGAGTGTCATCGCCCAGTTTGTCATGATGACATTGGCGGTATTATTACTATACAGGAAAACCCCCGTACGCTTGCGCTTGCGGTTTCCTTTTCACCGGGAGATGAAAAACCTCTACCGGATGGTATTGCATCTGTTCGTCCGCACTTTGTCGTTGAATGTGGCTTTGTATTTCGGGAGTGCATTTGCCGCCAAATACGGAAACACCGAACTCGCCGCATACAGCATCGCTATTCAAATCTGGTTTTTCTATGCATTTGTCATCGACGGGTATTCGAGTGCGGGAAATATCCTGGCGGGAAAATTGTATGGCGGCGGGCAATACAAAACCCTCGAAAAATTAGGTGGCAAGTTATTGTATTACGGAATTGCCGCCGGAGTGGTGTTGGGCGGGATATCTTTGTTGTTCTACCATAGTTTCGGAGCGCTTTTTATCAAAGACAGGCAAGTATTGGAAGTATTCGAGTCTGTCTTTTGGATCGTGGCGGTTATGCAACCTGTCAACGGGGTGGCTTTTATCTACGACGGAATATTCAAAGGTTTGGGAGAGATGAAATATTTGAGAAACGTATTGTTGGTGGCGACATTTGCCGGATTTGTACCGGTGTTGTTATGGTTCGATTTTCACCGGGCAGGTGTAGCGGGTATTTGGTGGGCTTTTTTCGTGTGGATGTTGCTTCGCGGAGGGCTGCTTTTGGTCAGGTTCAAGAAATTGGTAAAACGATACAACCGGTCATGACCGTTCCAGCATTTTCAGGTATAATGCCGTAAACCGGTTGTTTACCGCTTGCGGTGAAAATCTTTTTTTTACATATTCATACATTTCTTTTTTTCTACCTTCGGGAAATCCGGTTTGTGAGAGCTGCACGATGGATTCCACAGCCCCGTCCGGGTTGTCCGGCGGAATCAAATAGCCGAAACCGGCAGGAAAATGTTCCGGTATTCCTCCCACCTTCGAAGCTACCACGGGGGTGCCGCAAGCGAAGCTTTCCAGTACTGCCAGCCCTTGGGTTTCCACTTTGCTGAACAGCAATACCACATCCGCTTTTCTGTAATAATCCGCCAACCGGGCTTGTGGAACATGGGGTATATGCACTATTTTGTCCGCCGGCAAATGCTCCCGTTCTAAAAAATTGTCTAACCGCCCTTCGTTCATCCCTATCAAATAGATTTTAATATTACCGGTACGTGAGATGCATTTTTTTATTATCCGTATGGTTTCCAGGGGGTTTTTTGCGCCATTCATATTGGATACATGAAGCAAATTAAAAGCAGAGGAGGGGGCGGTACGGACATTTCCCGGAAAAAAAATATCCGTATTCACTACATTGGGGACGACGTGGTAAGTTCCCGGTAATCCCGTCTCTCGCATACTCCCGGCGAGGAATTCACTGACCGGACAGATATAAGCGGCATTCCGGCTGATGATACGGGACAAGCGTTTTCTCATTTTCCCGATGAGTGCCCGGTTTACTTCCGTATAGATGCTATGGTGTTCGGTGATAAGGTAGGTGGTGCCGTACCGGATGTACCGCCATAGTGCGATCAAACCGGCAGGATACAGAATTTGAACGTGGATCAAATCGTGCTTGCCGGCCAGTACCATCAATTTCCGGTAAGCATGGTAATACCGGAACAATTTCATCCTGCCCGGACGGATGTAAGCAATCAGCGTACGTACTCCGGACTGAATGGTATCGGTGATGCGGATGTTTTCTTTCTGTACAGGATCATTGATAATATGGATGACCGTAACATGATGCTGCAAAGCGAGGGCTTCGGCATGGCGCTGCACGAAATCGCCGTTGGTAGGCAGCACGTCCGAAGGGTACCAACCCGCTATCATCAATATTCGTAGCGATTCTTTTTTCACAGTTGTATAATGAACGTATAAAGGTACTAATTTTTACTGTTGTTCTTCCGGCTCTGCCGGAAAATGCCAAGCAAGACACCCCGTCATACAAAAACCCCGGTTTGTCGTTACAAATACAACCAGGGGGGCAGCTCGACACGAATGGATTTTCAGCAGATACCGGCTCCTTATCCGGGATGACAGGGGTTTCCTCCGGTTTTGTTAAAAATTTGTAAATTGCCTGCCCAAATCACCAGCAAAAAAATTTATGAAAGACAGCATATCTTCGGTCCTGGAATTGGTAGGAAATACCCCTTTGGTAAAACTTCGTTCTCTTTCCGGAGAGTTTCAAACCGGCATATACGGAAAGCTCGAATTCATGAACCCTTCCATGTCGATGAAGGACAGGGTGATTTTGTATATCATCGAGAAGGCGGAGAAAGACGGCTTGCTCAAGCCCGGGATGATGCTGGTAGATGCCACAAGCGGAAATACGGGACTTTCCATCGCGTTGATAGCCTTATTGAAAGGTTACCGCTGTACACTTACCGTCAAGGACAGTTCGGCACAGGCAAAAATCCAACAACTACAATTATACGGGGCAAGGGTTATCAAATGCCCTGCCGGGGTGCCTCCCGATCATCCGTTATCCTACTATTCCGTAGCCCGTAGAATAGTTGAGGAGAACGACGATGCTTTTTTTGTGGACCAGAACTATAACCCATTACACTTCGAAGCGCATTATCACGGGTTGGGGGCGGAGATATGGCGGCAGACCGGTGGCAAGATTACCCATTTTTTCGGTAGCGCATCCACCGGAGGGTCTATTTCAGGTGCCGGAGCTTATTTGAAAGAGAAAAACAAAGACATAAAAGTCGTATGTGCCGACAGCCACGGTTCGGTACTCAAACCCTATCACGAAACGGGAGTGTACCGTAAGGAACTCAAGAAAAAAACCCCGCTCGAAGGAGTCGGGAAAGACATTATTCCGGGGGTATTCCGCCCGGAATACATAGACGATTGTATCGAAGTGGACAACGGGAGAAGTGTAAGAAACGCATTGAACCTGTTACAGCAAGAGGGTTTATTCATCGGCGGTTCCGGCGGAGCGGCGATAGATGCCCTCATTCAATACTTCGAGAAAAACCCTGCTCAAAAAGGCGGAATAGCCGTCGTGAATTTCCCTGACCACGGGATCAAATACATGGGTAAATTATACAAGATAGAAAAAGAAGCGGAAAATGCCGCCGATTTGTTTACATAATTTTTTTATACAACAATATGGATTTATTCGACAAAATAGCCAAACGGCACGGACCTTTGAAAGATTATGCCGCCAGTAGCGAAGGATATTATATGTTTCCCAAGTTGGAAGGGCCTATCGGACCCCGGATGAAATTCAAAGGCAAAGAGGTGATCATGTGGAGTATTAACGACTATTTGGGGCTTGCCAACGACCCGGAAGTCCGCCGCCGCGATACCCTTGCCGCCGAAAAGTGGGGATTGGCTTATCCTATGGGTTCCCGGATGATGTCGGGGAACACCTCCCTGCACGAGCAGTTCGAAAAGGAAATAGCGGAATTTCAAGGAAAAGAAGCCGCTTACCTGCTCAATTACGGATATCAAGGGGTGTTTTCCATTATTCAAAGTCTTGTGGACAGGCACGATGTCATCGTTTATGATTACGAATCGCATGCCTGTATCGTGGACGGGGTATCACTTCATGTAGGAAAAAGACTGGTTTTCGACCACAACGATATGGATAGTCTGCGCAAAGCCCTCGAGCGTGCAGAAAAACTGACGCGCGAAAGCGGAGGCGCCATACTCGTCGTATCGGAAGGGGTGTTCGGCATGCGTGGTGATCAAGGAAAACTCAAAGAAATCGTCGCCCTCAAGAAGGATTTTAATTTCAGGATATTTATCGATGATGCACACGGGTTCGGAACACTCGGTGACCACGGTAGGGGTACCCATTTCGAGCAAGGTGTACAGGATGAAATTGACATCTATTTTGCCACTTTTGCCAAGAGTTTTGCCAGCATCGGAGCTTATGTGGCTTCTACCACGGAGGTCATTACCCACTTGAAATACACCATGCGTTCGCAAATATTCGCCAAATCCTTACCCATGCCCATAGTGGAAGGTGCATTGTACAAATTAGACCTCATCAGGCGGTCCACCGATCAAAAAGACAAACTGTGGACTATCGTCAGGGCATTACAATCGGGACTCAAGGAACTCGGGTATAATATCGGTAACACCAATTCCGCCGTGACACCCGTATATCTGAAAGGAAGCATCGAAGACGCCCGGAAAATCGTGGAGGAAATGCGTGAAAAATACGGCGTATTTACTTCCATGGTAGTATATCCGGTAGTACCGAAAGGTATGATCATACTACGTATGATACCTACCGCAGGTCACCGGTTGACAGATGTGCAGGATACTCTGGATGTATTCGACAAGATGAAACCCTTTATCGCTTCCCTGGCGGAAAAATAATAGCCGGTACCCGGATTATGCACAGATTTGTTCCCCTTTTGCTATGGTGGTTCCTTCCGGGTGTGATATTTGCCCAGCGGGAAAATACCGTAAGAAAAAAGACGGATGTACTCTCCTACACCTTTCACATTCGCTTGTCCGACACTACCGATGTCATTTCCGGAACGGCGGAAGCGGAGATATTGTACCTGCGGGACACACCGGAAGTCCGTTTGAACCTCCGTGGGTACGATTCCACTACGGGAAAGGGTATGCGTGTATTGTCGGTGCAGGATATAGCGGGAACACCCCTGCGATATTCCCATGATAACGGCTTACTGACGGCGTATCCCGCAGGTTACCGGATAGGGGATACTCTCCGGGTCAAGATTTCTTATAGCGGCATTCCTGCCGATGGTTTGTACATAAGCCGGAACCGGTATGGCGACAGGGTATTTTTCGGAGATAATTGGCCCGACAGGGCTTCCTTCTGGCTGCCTGTGGTCGATCATCCGTCTGACAAGGCGCTGGTACAATGGATTATAGATGCGCCCGTTCATTATGATGTCACGGCAAACGGGGTTCTCAAAAAAAAGGTACACCACGGTACATACGATAGGTATTTCTTTGAAACCAAGGTGCCTGTTCCTACCAAGGTTATGGTATTGGCGGCAGCCGCATTCGACAAGAAACAGTATGGTGTCGTGCCGTTGAGAGAGAAGTGTGTACCGGTGGACGGGTGGATATTTTCCGGCGGTCCCGGAAATGCCCTGGACGTTTACGCCGATGCCGTATATAGCCTGAAATATTACGATAGCTTGATAGCGCCGTATCCTTTCGAAAAATTGATCAATTTACAATCGAAAACCCGGTTCGGCGGTATGGAAAACGCCGGGGTTATTTTTTATAACGAACAGACTGCGACGGGCAAAAAAAACAATGAATTTCTTATCGCCCACGAAGTCGCCCACCAATGGTTCGGTAATTCGGTAACGGAAAAGAGCTGGAGCGACATCTGGTTGAGTGAGGGTTTTGCCACATATTTGACCGATTTGTATATCGAGTACTATTATGGTAAGGAGAAGCTGAAAGAACGCTTGGAGAACCACCGGGAAAAAATAATACGGTATAATAAAAAAGTTCAGAATCCCGTAGTGTATGACGAAACGGATTTGTTCCGGTTGTTAAATCCCAATTCGTATGAGAAGGGGGCTTGGGTATTGCATATGTTGCGCAGGAAGGTGGGAGACGGGATGTTCTTCGAGGTACTCAAAGAGTTTTATAACACCTACCGGTTGAAGAATGCTTCTACGGAGGATTTTATACGTACGGCTGAATATGTGACCGGATATCATTTGCAGAATTTTTTCCATCAATGGTTGTATCTGCCGGGCATTCCACATTTACGTATCGAAAACACGCTGTACCGCGAAGGCAATTTGCTCGTAATGGATATTTTTCAAGAGCAAGAAACCCCATATCACTTGGTGTTGCCGGTGAAAATCATTTCCGGTGAAGAGCAATTGTTCAAGCAGCTATTGGTCAAAAACAAAGAGCACCGGTACAAAATCAATTTACCCGCTTCGTTTTCACGGAATACCGTAATGATAGAGATAGATCCGGATACGGATTTGTTGTTCGAATATGAGAAATTATGGAAATAGCCTGGCATGTAAAACCATTCGGTGAATTGACCATCCGGGAACTGTACGGTATATTACGGTTGCGTTCCGGGGTATTCGTGGTGGAACAGGAATGTGTCTATCAGGACATGGACGGAAAAGACGAAAAAGCATTACATGTTTTTGGCGTTTACGGCGGCACGGTCATTGCGTATTCGAGGTTGTTCAGGGCGGGAGACTATTTTCAGGAGGCATCCATAGGCAGGGTGGTGGTACACCCGGAATACCGCCGGAGGAAGATAGCCACTGTCCTTATGAGAAAATCTATCGACACGATAAACAACTCCTGGAATGAGCCGGTCATCCGCATTAGTGCACAAACTTATTTGTCCGGTTTTTACGCTTCATTGGGGTTCAAGCCGGTAAGTGTAGAATATATGGAAGACGGCATTCCGCACAGGAGCATGATATGGGAAAGATAACAGGACTCCAACATACGCATTTAGGGTCTGCTGAAAAACCCTCAAACACGAGTTGAGTTGATAGTTTTGAGTTATGAGTTGATAGTTGGGG
>CAZQPD010000214.1:0-11893 GCA_964595235.1 uncultured Polaribacter sp. | reverse complement strand
CGCTTGGTCAGGTTAAACACGGTAAAAACCTCCGAATTCATCCCGTGTTCTTTCCATTTGGGATTGGTGGTTTTGGAAGCGTTTAATATCAAAAAGTCGGGTTCTCCGAAGTCTTTCAATTCTTCCTCGGCAGGCCGGATAAACATATTTTTTACAAAATGGGCTTGCCACGCTACTTCCATGACGAAACGGACTTTCAACCGGGTGTTTTCATTGGCACCGGCATATCCGTCCACAACGTACAAACGCTTGCCGCTCAAATGATCTGTAACGAGTTTTTCCAAATCTTCCCACACGGAAGGAGACAGCGGCTTGTTGTCATTAGGTGCCTTTTCCGAAGTCCACCATACGGTATCACTGGTAACGGAATCTTTGACAATATATTTATCTTTCGGCGAACGTCCGGTAAAGCGTCCGGTCATGACATTTACCGCCCCGAGGCGGGTCAATACCTCTTTCTCATAGCCTTCGAGTGACGGATCCAGTTCATACCTCCTCTATCGTTCGTAAGATGGATTGTACAGCTATTCGGTAATATCACGGATTCCTTTTTTGTTCAGATAATCAATTATCCGTTTCATAGAACTATTTTGATTGACAAAATTAACAAATCCGGGCTGGCGTTGTTCAACTTTTGTTACATTATAGCCATTGTCTTCAAGTAATGTTTTCTTATCCATAACGTTATGTAATTTATTATACCCATATATTTCCTGCCAAATATTGATTTACCTTCCGGTAAATGCCATCCGCATCTTGTTCCCCGGCAGGTAAGAATTTTTCTCCGGTAAGTGTTTCGTACAATTCGATATACCGCTGCGAAATTCCCGATACCACCCCGGGAGTCATCCGGGGGATTTTCTGCCCGGGTTTTCCCTGAAAACCGTTTTCCATCAGCCATTCACGTACGAACTCCTTGGAAAGCTGGCGTTGCGGTAGCCCTTTTTGAAATAATTCATCGTATGTATCCGCATAAAAATACCGCGAGGAATCCGGGGTATGTACCTCGTCTATCAGCCGGATATTCCCTTCTTTATCCTTCCCGAATTCATACTTGGTATCTACGAGTATCAGCCCCCGGCGTGCAGCGATTTCAGAGCCTCTACGGAACAGCAGGCGGGTGTATCGTTCGAGTTGCTCGTATTCTCCGGCACTTACAATGCCTCTCTCTATGATTTCCTGCCGGGAAATGTCCTGGTCATGCATTCCATCCGGCGCTTTGGTAGAAGGGGTAATTATGGGTTCGGGAAAGGCTTGGTTTTCTTTCATCCCTTCCGGCATTTCCACTCCGCAGAGTGTGCGTTTGCCCGCTTTGTATTCCCTGGCGGCATGTCCCGCCAAATACCCGCGAATGACCATTTCCACCTTGTAAGGTTCGCATTTGTATCCTACGGATACATTGGGATGCAGCGTAGCGGTAAGCCAGTTGGGAACTATATCCTCCGTAGCACGCAACATCCCGGCTGCTATGGTATTTAGAATTTGTCCTTTGTAAGGGACAGGCTCCGGAAGTACCACATCAAAAGCCGAAATGCGGTCGGTAGCCACCATGACCAATACTTCATCCTTCAGGGTATATACGTCTCTTACTTTTCCCCGGTAGAAAGAGGTCTGTCCGGGAAACTTGAAACCGGTTTGTAATATCGCACCCATCACATATCTTATACAATACCCGGACAAAGGTACAATTTCTTTACAGGTAGGAAAATTTTTATGACATTATTTTCCCGGATTTTTTCCCCAAAGGGACTTACTATTCCCATATCAAACAAACAGAAACATCTGCAGAACAACGTTAAGAGTGCCCTGTCATTCAGGACGAGCGAGGCGTGTCCCGAAGCATTTTGGGAAAGAATCTTTCCCTAAAATCAAAAGATTTCTCACTCCGCTTCGCTCCGTATCGAAATGACATGCTCCCCTAACTAATAACTAAAAACTAATAACTATCAACTATAAAAGTTTTTTCCGCAGACCCTACTTATAAAAATTCATCTCATCGAGGTATTTCCAGACCTTTTCCGGTAATAATGGACGTATGTTTTTCTTCTCTTTTATTCCCTTTCGTATGGCAGATGCTGAAATTTCCATAACGGGGGCGTCAATTTTCCGGATATTGGGATGAAATGCAAATTCACCGGCAGGTTCTCCTCTGTTCAATCTCGGATATACGTATATCAGGTAGTTATCGATAATATATCCGGCATTTTTCCACTTGTGAAAATGATTCAGATTATCCTCTCCCATGATAAGGGAAAACCGGTGTTCCGGATATTTCTCGGACAGATGCGCCAGTGTATGCGAAGTATAATGGGGGGACGGCAAGTGAAATTCAAAATCGGAAGCATGCAATTTCGGATAATCCTCCACCGCGATGCGTACCATTGCCAACCGGTGATGGTCCGCCAGCAGGGATTTCTTGGTTTTGAAGGGATTGTGCGGGGTAACCATCAGCCATACCTTATCGAGGTCTGTATATTCCACTATATGATTGGCTATGATCAAATGCCCGATATGTATGGGATTAAAACTGCCGAAAAACAAGCCTGTTTTCATAAATTGATAAATTCCGATACCATCCGGTACGCTTCCGTACGTGCTTTTTCCAGATCGTCATTGACGATTCTCGCGTCGAATTTTTTCGCATAGGTCAGTTCCTCACGAGCTTTCCGTACGCGTTCGGCTATACGTGAGTCGTCATCGGTATTGCGTTTTCGCAGCCGTATTTCCAGTTCTTCGATAGAGGGAGGCATGATGAATATCGCCAGGGTATCGTCCGGGTAGAGTCGTTTTATGTTCAATCCCCCCACCACATCGATATCGAAAATGACGTTTTTTCCTTCAGCCAACTTCTTTTCGACCTCCGATTTATAAGTACCGTAATAGCTCCCGGGATAGACTTCCTCCCATTCTACGAAAGCGCCTTTTTCGATATCTTTTTCGAATGATTTACGGTCGATAAAATAGTAATCCACACCGTGTTTTTCATTTTTTCTTTTCTGCCGTGAAGTCGCCGACACGGAAAAAGCCAGATTGAGCTCCGGACGGTCGAGTAGATACCTTACGATACTCGTCTTGCCTGCCCCGGAGGGAGCGGAGAACACGATGAGTTTCCCTTTTTTCATCAGAGGATATTTAGCAGTTGTTCTTTTATCTTTTCGAGTTCGTCTTTCATTCCCACCACTTCGTTTTGAATAGGTGCGAAATTTGCCTTCGAACCGATGGTATTGATTTCACGCCCCATTTCCTGTACGATAAAACCGAGTTTTTTCCCCTGCGAAGCTTCCGACATCAGGGTTTTTTCGAATTGGTTCAAATGATTTTCCAAACGTACTTGTTCTTCGGTGATATCCAAACGTTCCAGATAATATATCATCTCCTGCTCGTACCGGTTTTCGTCCACTTGGATTTTGAAATCTTCCAGGGCTTTGTGCAAACGTTCTTTGATACGTTCCATACGCAAGGGGGTCAATTCCCCGACTTGTGTCAACGCACGGCGTATCAAGGTAGTGCGTTTTAGAAAATCATCGCGCAATACCTCTCCTTCTGCCAAGCGGAATTCGATGAGTTTTCCGATAGCGGATTCTATTCCTTCTCTTACCGCCATCCATTCGTCTCCGGGTATTTCCTCATCGAAATTGCTGACTGAATCGGGCAATCGCATGGCTATCCGTAAATAATCTGTGGACGGGGCTATGTTTTTCAACTGTTCGATATAGCTCTTTACGATATCTGTATTGATACGGATCAGCGCCTCTTCCCCGGCTTCCACCGTCATGTTCAAACTGATTTTTCCGCGTTGTAATGACACGGACACCATACGCCGGATTTCCGCTTCTTTCTCTTTGAAATATGAAGGCAAACGAAGGTATAAATCCAGATTTTTGCTGTTCAGTGAACGCAATTCCACCACGACTTTTTTCCCCGGCAATTCCACCACGGCTTTACCAAAGCCGGTCATCGACTGTAACATTTCCGTATTTTTTTACAAATATACGGGAAATTATTACAATAATACGTCTTCTTCCGCCTGCCGGCAAATGCGGTGAAAAGCTATTTTTTGATTAGTTTTTGTATGCCGTACCGTCCGTGCGAATCTGTGATTTTGACGAAATACACACCTCCCGGTAGCCCGGATAGATCCAGGTGTTTTTCATTGGTTTTCAGCACGGTTCTACCTGTCGCACCGGTCAATTCCACACTTACCTCCCCACCTTCGAAATCGATATTTGCAAATTCATCTACCGGATTCGGATACAGGGCAAAATCCAACAAACCGGCCTGTTGGGTACCCGTAGCTTCCAGGCTCACCACGAACGGGAAAAAATTCATCGTGTGATTTTCGATATACAAGTTGTGGTCGGGACACTCATAGACATTTCCTTGACCATCCATCAGGGAAATATCGATAATCTGCCCCTCTCCGGTACCATCGGGGTCGGATTCTTGTATCAACAGAAAGAATTTCACCGTACCGGCATCCACCATCCCTTGATATAGTTCACTGACATCGAAACTCACTTCGAAAGGCACATTGGTCGTCCCGTTCATGGGATAATCCCCGCCTTGGTTCGAGAAATAGGCGGAGCTGATCCAAACCTCGTTCGGGTATTGGGCTGACAAATCGGTATTATATCCCGCCAGGAATTTTATGCGCTTGCGTTTGTTGTAATTCAATTTCACCCTTAATATTAACTGTGGTTCCACTCCGGAAGTGACGTTGATACCGTGAACGGAGTTCATAAAAATACCTCCGTTGCTTACGGGTTCCGCCAGGGTTTTATACATCACATAGGCTTTACCTTGGTTTCCCCAATAATAACCCCAGCTATTGACCATAATCAAGGCACCCCTTTCCCAGTCTTTCATATTTACTTCTCCGTCACCATTAATATCCACATCATTGGTAATTTGACCGTCGTTATTATAATCATAAGTAATATTATCATTCCAACCTACAAATGTCATGGCGTGGTTCACCTGTGTTCCCCAACTCACAATCTTGTTTCCCACCATGGTAAATGTATCCAATGCCCCGGCGGAAAAATTGACCACTCCTCCGGTATCACTACCGTCATAATGGTCGTACATCCATTGTTTTAATTCGTTCAATCCTTCGGGTGTACCGACATTGATACTAAAGAAGTTCACCACCCGGTCATGCATACCCGACTCGTATTTGTCATACCCGCTCATCCAATACCTGTCGGAAGGAGCCATACCTCCGAAAACGGGAACGGTAGGACATCCCCCTTTCATGATAATAGACCAACCGTCGGTATAAAACGACCCGTTCTCGCCCGAACCGTCATTGAGAAAATTGTAAGTATAATGAGAAGGGAATTGATTTGCCGTATAGGCGGCATCGGTGCCGTTCAGGCGGTTAATTTCATAGGTAAAGGTATAAGCCACCCCCGATGACTGCGAACAGGACCCGTCCGACTGGGTGAATACGGGACGGAAATAGTCATTGGTGCTGTTGTCCCAATATTCCGGGAGGTCCTCGGGGCTTCTCTCATACCCCGCAGGTGGTTCAAACACGGGAATCGCCCGCATTTCCTCTTCGGAAGGGATTCTTAAACCCCCGACATACCATGGGTCTGCATTCTTGTCGGGATTGATATTAACCACTTGTGCCCGTGCGGTAAACAACAGTGATAGAGCAAGGAGAAAGGAAATTTTCCGCATCATAATATTTCTTGAATTAATCCGATTCAAATATATAACAATTATAGCCGGTGTTTCACTACCTTGATTAATTTTTCCCTACCGTATTTCCATACGGGAAAACCGGAGGCACATACGGGCATTTTTACCTATCTTTGTAGAACAAATCCCGTCGTATGCATCTGAGCAAACTACAATTGGTCAATTATAAGAATTTCGAAAATACCTCTTTCGATTTTGATGAGAATATCAACTGCCTCGTCGGAAATAACGGAACGGGCAAGACCAACGTTCTCGATGCTATTTACCATTTATCGCAAACCAAAAGTTATTTCAATCCGGTCAGCGTACAGAACATCAAACACGGGAAAGATTATTTTATGATAGAAGGCATCTTTTATGACGGCGGGCATGAAAATGTCTATTTATGCAGCTATCAAAAAGGGCAAAAAAAAACCGTCAAAAAAAACGGCAAAGAATACACACGCTTCGCCGACCATATCGGCCGGATACCCATCGTCATCATTTCCCCTTACGACAGGGATTTAATCACCGAACGTGCCGAAATAAGGAGAAAATTCATCAATCATGTCATTTCCCAGTCCGACAATGAATACTTGCACGCTTCGATGCAATACGCCAAAGTTCTGTCCCAACGTAATGCCTTACTTAAATATTTCGCAAAAAACCGCACTTTCGACCCCGATACACTGGATGTTTATGACCGCCAGTTGAGTGATTTGGCGGATGCCATTTACCGGAAAAGAAAAAAATTCGTACAAGACATAGCTCCGGTACTCACCTTATTGTATAAGAGTATTTCCGGCGACCGGGAAGAAGTACACATACGCTACCGCTCCCAGCTGGAACACGCCCCGCTGTATGAACTACTCAAAGAGAATATCGAAAAAGACAAAGTACTCCAATATACCGGATACGGAATACACCGGGATGATTTGGAGTTCCTTATGAACCGGGACTATCCCATAAAAAAATTCGGCAGTCAGGGGCAACAAAAATCCTATCTTATCGCCCTGAAATTAGCCCAATTCAAATTGCTGGAAAACCTGTCGGGCACCAGCCCAATCCTGTTATTGGACGATATTTTCGACAAGCTCGACGACGAAAGAGTCGGCAGGCTGATACAACTGGTAAACGAACATGCTTTCGGGCAAATCTTTATCAGCGATACCCACCCCGGAAGGACCGAACAGGTGGTTCAACGTTCCGGACAATCATACAAAATCATATCCCTGGCATGACAAACGAGACGAGACATAATGACAAGAACGGCATCAAAGACCTCATAGATATCTTTTTGAGGAAATACAAACTCTCACCGGGCTTATTGCAAATCAAAGTGGAAAAAGCCTGGGCGGAACAAATGGGAAAAGGGGTCAATGCCTATACAGAAAAAATCATCCTGCGTAATTCCACCTTGTATGTATATCTCACCTCTGCCACCTTACGTGAAGAATTGAACTACGGAAAAGACAAAATCATCACCTTGCTGAACGAAGCCTTGGAGGCTCCGGTTATCGAAAAAATTATCCTGAAATAATGAAAACCGCATTTATCAACATCCGCGCACTCGTACAGATAAGACCCCCCGGTACGGAATATGTCAGTGGAAAAGACATGCGCGAACTACCCGTATTGGAGAATGCTTACCTGCTGGTAGATGACAATAGAATATCCGGTTTTGGGACTATGGATAGATGGAAAGACCCCGGGGATACGGTTACCGTGGATTGTACGGGAAAATTCATTCTTCCCGCATGGGTGGACAGCCATACCCATATCGTATATGCCGGGAACCGTGAAGAGGAATTTGCAGATAAAATAAAAGGTCTTAGTTATGAAGAAATAGCCGCCCGGGGAGGTGGTATCCTTCAGTCGGTAATTCGCCTTCGCAAAACCAGTGAAGAACAACTTTTCGCCGAATCCTCACGAAGGCTGGAAGCCATGATGCAAATGGGAACCGGCACTGTGGAAATCAAATCCGGATACGGACTCGATTTGGAATCGGAAATGAAAATGCTACGGGTCATCCGCCGGCTCAACACGAGCTACCCGGCGACTGTCAAAGCCACTTTTCTGGGAGCGCATGCCGTACCTCCGGACTTCGGCGGTGACACTGAAGCTTACACGGATTATATCGTGGAAGAAATGATGCCGGAAATAGCCCGTGAAGGCTTGGCTGACTTCGTCGATGTATTTTGTGAAAAAAATTATTTCAATACCCAACAAACCAAACGCATCATCGAAAAGGCAAAAATTTTCGGAATCGAATCTAAAATTCACGTCAATCAATTTCACAGCACCGGAGGTGTACCGCTGGCAGTGGATAGTGGTGCGAGAAGTATCGACCACTTGGAAGTACTTACCGGCAGCGATTTGTCGGCTATGAAAAATTCCGCAGGGCACACCATGCCGGTCGCACTTCCCGGATGTTCGTTCTTTCTCGGCATACCTTACACACCCGCCCGCAAAATAATCGATTCGGGACTTCCCCTGGCTATTGCTACCGATTATAATCCAGGTTCTGCCCCTTCGGGAAATATGAACTTCGCACTCTCATTAGCTTCGATAAAGATGAAAATGACCCCGGAAGAAGGCATAAATGCCGCTACGATCAATGCAGCTTATGCAATGGATTCCCATCAAGAAACCGGTAGCATCACGATAGGAAAAAAAGCCAATATTATCATAACGGAAAAAATCCCTTCCTATACCTATCTCTCTTATTCATTCGGTGAAAACCATATCGAAAGTGTATATCTGGAAGGAAAAAAAATTAAGTAGGGTCTGTTCTGTCCACCGTCATTCCCATCAACGCTTCCAAAAGCGCCACCAGGGTTTTTTCTCTTTTTGCTGATAATATCCATAGCCGTAACCATACCCATAACCGTAGCCGTAGCCATAACCGTAGCCATAGCCTTTTCGCTTGGTAAATACAAAATCATTGAGTACAAAACTCAAATTCTTGACCTCTCCGCGCTTGTGTTTGCTCTCTATCAGCTTGAGAAGCCCCTTTTCAGTATGCCCTTGTCTTACGAGATACAATACCGCTTCGGAATACTTGAACAGCTCCTGGGCATCGGAAACCATAGCAATAGGAGGAGCATCTAAAATGATATAATCGTATTTCTCCCTCAGGTATGCTATCATTTTATCCATAGCTTTGCTGATGAGTAATTCGGACGGATTTGGGGGTACCGGACCCGACAACAGAATATCCAAATTTTCATATCCGCTGGGCTGAATCACCTCTTCTTCCGTATTCTCCCCTACCAGATAATTCACCAATCCGGTATCGTTCGCATACAAGCCGAAATCTTGTGCCAATTTGGGTTTTCTCAAATCCACGCCTACCAAAATGGTGCGTTTGTTCGATACGGCAAATACGGATGCCAGGTTTATCGAAGTCAACGTCTTACCTTCACCGCTTACCGAAGAAGTCAACAGGATAACATGCGAATCCGAATCCCTGTCGAGCAAGAATTGTAAATTGGAACGCAGTGCCCGGTAAGCCTCTGATATGGGGGATTTGGGATGTTTGAAAACCACCAGGTTCGTCTTCTCCTTCTTGTTCCCTATCACACCCAATATCGGTATGTCGGTAACAGCCTCCACCTCCTCGACCGTTTGAATCTTATTGTTAAAAAACTCACTGATAAGTATGAACAACAGCGGTATCAAAAGCGCCATGACAAAACCTATCAGCATATTGAACAAAGTATTGGGCGAAATGGGCTTCTGACCCGTATCTTTGGCAGTATCTATCACCTTGATATCGGATACATTGGCGGCAATCGCCGTACCGGCTTCATAACTTTTTTGTTTTAAATAATTGTAATTCTGCTCGGTTATGGCATATTTCCGTTCGAAATTGAGCAAACGCTGTTCCTTGACAGGTAATTTTTTCAGTTTATATAAGCTCGCATTCAGGCGTTGTTTTACCTTCGTAAGTGCTTTTGAGGTCTCCTCTTTTAGAGAGTACAGGTTTTCCAATAGTGAACGCCTTTCTATTTCAATTTCACTCTTCAATTTTTTCAGTTCGGGGAAATCCGGCGTAACGGTCTGTGCCAACGCCTCATAAGCTTTGGATTTGGCAATAAGCATACCGATACTTTCATTGATCTTGTCATCTTCCATTTCTATGACGGCAGGGACAGGAATACCGCCGGTACTGTATGAATCATGCGACCGGATATATTGTATCAAATCATTGAAATAGTCCAGCCTGTCTTGCAAATGCTTTTCTCTGGCATCGAGTTTCGACATTTCCTCGAAAATCGCCGTCCCTTCTATAGAAAGGTCGTATATGTTCTCGGATTGCTTAAAAGCGCCTAACTCCCTCTCTATGGCGGACAAATTCCGCGCCATTTCATTGAACAAAGTATCGATATATTCTTTAGTCTTTACGGCATAACGGATTTTTTCGGCTATTTGATCCCTTTTCAGCACTTGTACCGTCGTGTTCAGATAATCTTGCAAGAGCTTTTTGTTACTGCCTTTCAGCTCTAATGTAATGAGCGAAGTCCCTTTTTTCGACGTCACCTTAATCTGCCGGTAATGCTCTACGGTGCGATTGAAGTTATTGAATCTCAAAAAATAAACCCTGTCAGGATCGGGTGTGCCCGTAAGGTGGATATCGAATTTGAATATGTCGCTTTCCACATGATACCCGTCTGTCGAAAGTGTATATTCTTTAGTGCCTGACTGCCAATGAAAAATCTTAGCATCCGAATACCGCATCAACTTCCGCGCGGGTTCATCCTTGAAATCCACTCTCAAATCCACTTTGCCGGAACCGGGAAATCTTAATTCTATTATGCTATTTATCAACTGTTTATGAGTTGTATCCACGCTCACAAAAAAGGGAAATTGCTTGTATGCGTTCTCCATCCTGTATTTTCCCTGGCGTAGATAATCTATATAAAATTGCTTCTCTTGTACTACTTTTTCATTATGCGTACGGGATTTCAATATGGTGATAATGGTCTCTACCCTGTCACTGGGTCCGCCCCAATTGAAAGCTATATTCGTACTTGATGAGAATATGGGATTTTGTTCTTCTTTTACCGTAATGATAGAATCCAACGAGTATATACGCTCTTGGTACGAATTGATAAAACGTACGATAAAAAAAGCCAGTATCAAACTGAGAACAAACCATTTCCAATAAGACAAAATTTTAAACAACAGAACCTTGATATCCAGGTTCGAAAATTCTTCTCCGTCGAATGAAAACCGTTGTTTATCCATTACAAATTCTTATACAATAAAAAGGAAGTGGTAATAAGTGAAATAACCGAAATAACCGTCGTTAAGGTCTGGCTACCCGTAGCACCCGTTCCGTAAGACTTTTGTTTTAATGCCGGAACATAAATGATATCGTGCGGGCGGATGTAAAACACTTCCGATTCGAATACATCCATATCCGTCAAATCCACCGTATATTTCTTAATTTCATTATTTTCCGAACGGATAATTTCCACACGGGTTCTATCGCCCGTCAGGGTAATATCGCCCGCATCAGCTAATGCCTCTACTAGCGTCACCTTATTCTGGTACAACACTTTGCTACCCGTGGAATGAACCTCTCCGATTACGGTATATCGAATCCCCGCCAACCGGGTGGAAATATATACGTCATCCGTGTTTTTGAAGTATTTGGACAGCCGGTGGCGGATAAGACCGGATACCTCTTCCGGTGTATATCCCAATACATTAATCTTTCCGGTAAAAGGAAAATCTATATTCCCGTCTTTATCCACCGAATAACCGGTAAAATAAAATGTCTCTTCACGTGCTTGTGAAAGGTTGGCCTGAGAATTACGGCGGTTGAACAATTGCGACAACTTCTCATCGGTACTCCTTACATCTATATACAAAATATCATCCACCTGCAAGCGGTACGGCTCGTCATTCCACTCTTTCAATGTCTTTTGTAATTTACCGTCCCCTTGAAAATACACCAATTTCTTATGGGGAACACATGAGGTCAGTATAGCCAGCATAATGAGAAATACTCCCGTCTTTTTCATAATATTTTTCCAGGATATATGGAATGCAAAGATACTTTTTTCTATCAAATACGGATTATATCTTTCTACAAAACTTAAATACTCATGTGTAAAACATTTATTATCAGGTGAATATATCTATTTTTTAATAACATAAACACTTTCATCCGGCTTATTGACAGGCAGTTTCTTATACA
>CAZQPD010000213.1:0-2790 GCA_964595235.1 uncultured Polaribacter sp. | reverse complement strand
TGCCCGGTGGAAATTTTTGACAGGTGAGCCGGTCTGCCGTTCCGGCAAAACAAATACGTTTTTCCGGAATGATAAAAATGCACGATTTTTTCGATAAAACCTTGATTTTTCTTGCATTTTACTATTGACGTTATTGCGTAATTCATTCTCTTTTACGTGTTTGAGAGTTTTTCAGCAGACCCTACGTATATCTCTGCAATACTTCCATTATCTTTTGTGTTGCCCGGGTGTTCTGCAGGATGTATTCCCTACACCGGTGTCCGGCATCCGTTCTTTTGACTTCACCGGCAAAAAAGTCATCGAGCAGCCGGGTGAAATCCCGGTCGTTTTCCACCACAAAAGCCCCTTGTAGTGAGACCAAGTCCACAGCTTCTTTGAATTTCCGGTATTTAGGACCGATAAGGATGGGGATACCATATACCGCCGCTTCGAGTATGTTGTGAATACCTGCTCCGAAACCACCACCTACATAAGCAATATGTGCATATCTGTACAATTGTGATAACATGCCCACGGTATCGATGATAAGGACTTGTGCCTCCATTGGAATTTCGCCGGACGGCGACAAACCGGAATAACGTACCGAAGGTACGGGGAGGGAACGCACCAGGTTTTCGATATGGGCATTATCCACCCGGTGTGGAGCTATGATAAAAGCGCTGCCCGGCGCCGGCTTACCGGCTAAATAGCGCGAAAGCATTTTCTCTCCCGGTTCCCAGGTGCTCCCTGCTACCAATACTTTTCTTTCCCTTATCCATTTTTCGATATCCGGAAATGACCGGACAGTGGAAGCTATTTCCGATACCCTGTCGAAGCGGGTATCGCCAGTGATGCTGACATTTTGAAAGCCTTTGGCTAATAAGATTTCTGCGCTGCGTTCGTCTTGTACGAAAAAACGGGTAAAAGCCTGTAAGGAGCGCCGCATCAAGAATTGCCCTTTGCGGAAAATGCCGGAAATGAGAAATGTGGGAACATCCTGGTTTCGCAATTCATCGAGAAGTACGGGCCAGAACTCGTATTTGACGAATACGGCGATATCCGGATGCCATTCATCGAGGAAGGAACGGACTTTCGAGGGGATATCAAAAGGGAGATATACCACGGCATCAGCCGGATGTTTGTCATGTACCGCATCGTATCCCGAGGGGGAGAAAAAGCTGACCACCGTTTTATATCCGGGAAAAGCTTTCCTGAATGCCTCCAATACCGGCAGCCCCTGTTCGAATTCACCCAACGAGGCACAGTGCATCCAGAACACCTTGTCTCCCGGTTCGACAGGATGTCGCCTTCCGGCAAATGCCTTTTCCCTGCCCCGGACGAACTTTTTTAGCTTGACATCAAAATTTCCCCACAGGTACAATACCGGAATGGCTATCCGCCATAATGTGACGTAAAGGTATTTCCACATAAGGCAAAAGTAGTAAAAAGACGGGGAACGGCTTTTTCCGTTTATCGAATGAAATCTACCGTTTATCGAACCAGAGCCCGCTTTGGTCGAATCACTCTTGTAATGACAACGCTACCGGTGTATCATTGCAGAAAAAATTCAGGTAAATGAATAAATACGGTATCCGGTACAGGTGTTTGGACTCGTTTGATATTTCTGATGAAAAACAAATGAGAGTCATTATTTCGCCGGAAGAAAATATCAAAAAGAAAAAAAGGGGAAGTTGCAGAATGAGAAAAAGTAACCGCCAAGGCAGCTGTTTTTCCGTATTTTTTGGGTTTTACTTGGTGTTATGTGGGGTTGGAAACCGGATACACATACGTAATCAGGTACTCCAACCCTTTTATTGGAAGAAATAAATTTTTTTATACACTAACTATAAATCAATTGTCATGAAAAAAACAATTTTGTTGGTCTTACTAAATTTATGTTTTGCAGCGCTATCTGTTGCTCAAGTAGCCATAAATACCTCCGGAAATTCACCCGATGCATCCGCTATGCTGGATGTAGAATCCACATCAAAGGGCGTATTAATTCCACGTATGACCGCTGTACAGCGTGATGCCATCGCTTCACCCGCTACGGGACTAATGGTTTATGTAACGGATGATAATAATTATTATTACTTCGACGGGAGTTCCTGGGTAGCGTTTTCAGGTGCGAAGAAAATAAACGATTTGATAGATGGTAAATCCGACAACGATGGTACTGACGATTATTCATCCCTTTTTCTCGGCTTCGAAGCCGGATTGAATGACGATGAGTCTGACAACCGTAATGTTGGATTGGGATTTAAAGCCTTACGCTCCAACACCGGGGGAAGTTACAATACCGCCGTAGGGAGAAGAGCTATGTATTCCAACACCACGGGAAGTTACAACACCGCAAACGGATTCCGGGCACTGTATTCCAACACCACGGGATGGTACAACACCGCAACCGGAAACGAGGCACTGTATTCTAACACTACGGGCGATAGAAACACCGCAACCGGAAACGGGGCACTGTATAACAACACCACGGGGGATTACAACACCGCAACCGGAACCTGGGCACTGCAATACAACACCACGGGCTCTAACAACACCGCAAACGGGTACTTGGCACTGCAATACAACACCTCGGGAAATCACAACACCGCAAACGGAACCTGGGCACTGCTTGAAAACACCACGGGAAGTTACAACACCGCAAACGGATACTTGGCACTGCAATACAACTACACGGGAAATACCAACACTGCATTAGGATATTCTGCAGGAGATAATATCACCACTGGTTCACACAACCTTATCCTCGGAGCAAATATCGATGCTCCGTCCCCAACCGCCGATAATCAGATG
>CAZQPD010000212.1:0-6330 GCA_964595235.1 uncultured Polaribacter sp. | reverse complement strand
TACCATGGCGGATTGGGCTTTGGAAAGCGCCATTTCGTATTCGCTCTCAGCCGGGTCGGTACAGGAAGTAATGGTGCCTAACGCAATAAATAGCGTTAAAATGATTTTGTTTAGCATTTTGAAAACCGGATTGAAGTAATTGTTCATATTCTATATGTTTGGGATATTGTAAGCTGATAGTTGATGCAAAGTTAGTAATATTCAGAACCGGAAGCAATACCATTTGAATAAAATACAAGCGGATTGTTTTTTTGACGTTTTTTCTCCGTTAGGTCCGGTTCCACGCACGCCACGAGGCTTCCGCCTGGCGGTAGAGCATTTCTAGGCCGTTACGGATACCCGCCCCTTGTGATTCCCCTTTTTGCAGGAAAAGGGTTTTTCCGGGATTGTATATGAGGTCAACCAGAAAATGTTCCCTGCCGAGGGCTTCGTAGGGAAGCGGCGGGCAAGCATTTGTGCCGGGGTGCATACCGAGGGGGGTGGCATTCACGATGAGCCGGTACTGTGCCAATAGTCCGCGGTCGATTTGTCCGTAGGATATCCGTTCTTTCCCCCCGGAACGGCGGCTGACGTACAGGCTGTCAATTCCTTTTTCACGCAAAGCGTGGAAAACGGCTCTGGCAGCACCGCCCGTACCCAGGATGAGGGCTTTGCCGTATTGTTTTAAGTCCACGTCTTTCATGCTTTCCGAAAATCCGTACACATCGGTGTTGTCTCCGGTGAGTTTTCCGTCGCGGATGATGACGGTATTTACGGCGGCTGTACTTCGGGCGACGGGGGTGAGGTCGTCCAGCAGGGGGATGATGAGTATCTTGTAGGGGATGGTGACATTGAATCCGTTCCAACGCTTGCCTTCCTCACGGAGGAATTTTTCCAGTCGGAAAATGTCATCGAATTCCAGGTTCTCATAGACCGCCGGCAGCTGTTCTTTCCGGAATTTGTCGTTGAAATACCGTTTTGAGAAAGAATGTCCGAGTTTTTTCCCGATGAGGCCGTAGCGTTTCATGTCTTTCTTGCTTGTTGTTTCTCAATGAGATAGACTACTGAAAAGCCTGCGAGGAACAATATAAGCGCAGTGGCTGTCTGTGGATTTCCTTCGTATGCCCAAGGCATTATATTCCGGGGATGCGCTTGCAAAAGGTCTTTCCACGGCCAAATTTTGTTCAATGCTCCCAGTACAAAACCCGATAACAAGCCCAATGTCGTGTTTCTGAACCGGGAGAACAGGAATTTGAGGAATTTGACGAAAGTCAGCAACCCGGTTATGGCACCGGCTCCGAACCACAGGATACTGATTAGGTCCCTCTGATGTATGGCATTGAGAATGAATTGGTACGTGCCGAGGATAACGAGGATAAACGAACCGGATATTCCGGGTAGGATCATGGCGCTGATTGCTATGGCGCCGGAAAAGAACAGATATACCCCGGAAGGGCGCAGGTGGACGGAGGTATAGATATTGGTGATGAGGTATGCTGCAACGGCTCCTGTGACGAAGGCTGCATATACGGGTATGTTGCGGTTCTCGATTTGCCGCCAGATGTACCATACACTCGCACTTATCAAGCCGGAAAAAAATGACCAAAGTGCAATAGGATGATGTTCTATCAACCAGGTGATAAGCCGGGCTAATGAGACGATGCTGATACCGATGCCCAGAAACAACCCCGATAGGAATCCGCCGTTTATCCGCTTCCATGTGTGTACCAAACCATTCCGGCGCAAGCCGGTAATCAGGCTCAAATCTATTTGCGACAAGCTGTCTATCAGTTTTTCATAAATACCCGTGATGAAGGCTACCGTACCTCCGGATACACCCGGTACCACATCGGCGGCACCCATCGCCATACCTTTCAGTACGTAGAACAGGAAAGAGGACAAAGTGCGGTTCATATCGGGTATTGCGGGTTGTTACAAACGGGCATACTCGTTGATGAGTCTGTTTATTTCCTTGCTTTTGTAGAGTTTGGGAAACATCCTCTCGAAAGTGTTCAACATCGAAAAATTGATATGCAAGGCTTTGTTGAAGTATGCCAATCCGTAGGCTTTCTTACCCATGAGCATTTGTATTCCTGCTATCCGGTAGTAGATTTCAGCCCGGTTGTGATAATACACCTCGGCTTTGCCGAGTATGTTCAATGCTTCGTATAGTTGTCCGGTGAGCAGGTAGGAGTCGGCGAGGTGCAGGTATATGGTAAGGGATTGTTTGTTGAACGATAAGTATTTGTTATATCCCTTGATGGCTTCGGGATAGAAGCGGATTTTGAAATTGGTATCGGCATATATTTTCCAGTACTCGGGATTGTTGCTTTCCAATTGCAGGAGTTTGTCGAGAAAATACAGTGATTGGCGTGTTTTTCCCATGCGGAAATGCTTGTCGGCAAGAAGTAATATAGTATTCTCGTCGGTGGGGTCTGATTCGTGTACTTTGAACAGGTAGTCTATTTCCTTTTTGTACAGCCCGAGTTTGTTATAACACGATGCTATGTGTTTGTATATAAACGGGCTTGGCTCCGAGAGTTGTTCGGTGATGAGGTAGTATTCCAGCGCTTTGTGGTAGAGTTCTTTCTTTTCGTAAATTTTGGCAATTTCGATGTATGCCCCGGCGAAGCCTTCGTCTATCAGTATGGCGTAATCGAATGCGTGCAGGGCTTCGTTGTCGTTGTCCAGGTATGCGTATTGTTTTCCCAGTTGGTGCCATGCCACTTCGTTGTACGGTTGGCGGTCGATGAAGTCTTTTAGAAAACCGATACAGGCTTCGTGTTCCTTTTGGGTTTCATAACAATACACGAGGTTGTACAGGGCGGTGTTGTCTTCCGGGTCTATTTCCAATGTACGGGTGAAGTATTCTATGGCTTTGTCGTATTCTTCGAGCATGAGGTACTCGTTGCCGAGCATAAAAGTGACGTCGGCGTATGAAAAATCGGGATTTCCGGGTATAGAGAGCAAGGCGTTGATGGCATCGCGGTGGTTTCCCGATTTCGATAGTGCCGAGGCGAGTTGGTAGAGCAATTCGGAATTGTCCGGATCCATACTGTGCAGGTATTCCAACTTTTCGACGGCTTCATCCAATTTTCCGTGCAGGATCATGATTTCGGATTGGACGACTTGCAGGTTCGTATTGTCGGGGTATTGTTCCAATCCGAGCGACAGTGCTTTTTCTGCTTTTGATGTATTGCCTGTATCCAGATAATACCTCGCTATGGAAGCATATTCGTCGGAATCGAAAAAATACACTTCGTTCGTCTTGAGCATTTCTTCGAAACGCTTGACGTTTTGTAATATTATGTCGTCGTAATCGTTTGATTCGCTCATTCCCGCTTGTGTTTTCCTATTACAAAGATAGGCAAATATCTTTTTTCGCCGACGCGGAAGGACTGTTTATTTTCGTTTTTTTTTAACAATTTATTGTTAAATGCAATGTTCTGTAAATGCGTACATTAAGTAGCAGATGCGAAAAGTTGTTGTACATTCCGGGACAGTGGTGCGGTGGGAAACCGGTGCTGTGGTGCGGTGAAAGCTGTAAAGCGGCGGTTTCAGCTGATATACCCCCAGGCTGCGTTTTTCCGGCTGATGTTCTCATAGGTTTTCCTGACGACGGCATTCTCCGGCAGCAGCAGATCGGGGTCTTTCAGGAGGATTTCCTTTGCGTTCCGGCGGGCGAGTGCCAGCAGGTGTTGGTCTTTGGTGATATCGGCGATTTTCATTTTGAGAATACCGCTTTGTTGGGTGCCCATCAGATTGCCGGGACCTCTCAATTTCAGGTCGGTTTCCGCTATTTCGAATCCGTCGTTCGTCCTTGTCATGCTCTGCAAACGTATTTTGGCATTTTCCGATATTTTATTACCCGATAACAATAGGCAATAACTCTGTGCGGCGCCCCTGCCCACTCTTCCGCGTAGTTGGTGTAATTGGGACAAGCCGAATTTTTCGGCACTTTCTATCAGCATGACGTTGGCATTCGGTACGTCCACGCCTACTTCTATCACGGTGGTGGCTACCAGGATTTGGCTTTCGTTGCGGATGAATTCTTGCATGCCGGCTTTTTTTTCCTGTGGTTTCATTTTGCCGTGTACCAGGCTGATACGGTACCGTGGGGCGAAGTATGATTTGACGCGTTCGTAGCCGTCTATCAGGTTTTCGTAGTCCATAGCTTCTGATTCCTCTATCAGGGGGAATACGATATAGCACTGGTGTTTTTTGTCCAATTGCTGCTTGATGAATGAAAAGACTTCCTGGCGTTTTGATTCGTTTTTCCACACGGTTTTTACCGGTTTTCTGCCGGGGGGTAATTCATCGATGACGGAAATATCCAAATCACCGTACAGGGTCATGGCGAGGGTGCGGGGGATGGGTGTGGCGGTCATGACCAGTATGTGCGGAGGGCGGGTGTTCTTCTTCCACATTTTAGCCCGTTGTGCTACTCCGAACCGGTGTTGTTCGTCGATGATGACCAATCCCAGGTTGTGGAATTGAACGCGGTCTTCTATCAATGCATGGGTGCCTATCAGGATTTGTAATTTTCCTTCTTGCAGATCATTCAGAATCCCTTTGCGCTCTTTGGCTGTCGTGCTGCCGGTGAGCAGCGCCGTACTTACCGGCATGCCGGATAGCATACGGGAAAAAGAGGCATAGTGCTGCCGTGCGAGTATTTCGGTGGGAGCCATAAGGGTGGCTTGATAGCCGTTGTCCAAAGCCATCAGGGCGGTAAAGAGCGCAACGATGGTCTTCCCCGAACCTACGTCGCCTTGTAGCAAGCGGTTCATCTGTGCGCCCGAACCCAGGTCTTTCCTTATTTCCCGGATGACTCTTTTTTGTGCTTCCGTCAGGGTAAAAGGAAGGTGGTCACGGTAAAAACCGTTGAAGTAATCCCCGATATGCGGAAAGGGGAAACCTTTTATTTTTTTCTTGTGCATCAAATTCAGGCGGATGAGTTGCAATTGGATATAGAACAATTCCTCGAATTTCAGGCGGTATCCGGCGCGTGCCAGCAGGTCGTGATTGGCGGGGAAATGGATTTGTTCCAGCGAACTGCTCCGGCTCAATAACCCGTACCGGTCTGTCAAATATCCGGGTAATGTCTCGGTGAGCTCCGCACCGTAGCGGGTTAGAATGTCCTTGATGACACGGCGTATCATCCGGTTGTTGATGCCTTTTTTTTGCAATTTTTCCGATGAGGTATAGACCGGATAAAATCCCGGTTGGTGATGGGTGATGAACTTTTCGAGTTCTTCGATTTCGGGATGGACGAACGAAAAACCACCGGAGAACCATTGGGGTTTTCCGAATACCACGTATTCCTTGCCCGGGATGAGTTTTCCTGCAAACCAGTTCAGGCTCTTGAACCACACCAGTTTTACCCTTCCCGTATCATCGGAGAAAATGGCTTCGAGGCGTTTGCCCTTCTTCGACCCGGCGATATCCACCGATTCGAGCCTGCCTTTTATCTGGATGTCGGAACCGCTGTCCCTGATTTCGAAAATCTTGTAAAATCTCGTGCGGTCCACATACCGGTACGGAAAGAAATACAGCAAATCCTGTACGGTGAAAATGTTCAACTCCTTGGCAAAGGCTTCCGCCTTGGCAGGTCCGATTCCTTTCAGATACGATATGGGCTGGTTCAATGACATGTATTTCTTTGTTGTCCTGATATCCGTCAAAAATAATAAAGATATGGATACTTTGGGGCTTGTGGGAATTTCAGATGTGTCCCGGTGTTTCAATATTCTTTTTGTAAATGGCTTTATGCCGGGTAATTGGCGCCGGTTTTTTCTATTAGGGTCTGCTGAAAATCACAAGGGCAGAGCGTTCAGAAAATCCCATAGGATATATTAGCCAATGAGCCAGCCTGCCGCGCCGGCGAAAAAATTTCACCAAACATAAAAGATTTCTCACATTCGTTCGAAATGACAGAGCCGTGTCATTCCGAACGAACGACGTAAGGAGCATGGAGGAATCTTTTGAAATGTGCAAAAAACATAAAAGATTTCTCCCTCCGGTCGTAATGACACGGTACCCCCAACTATCAACTATTAACTCAAAACTATGAACTCAATTATTGTTTGAGAGTTTTTCAGCAGAGCCTAATGTAGTCTTTCCGACTTGTCTCGCTCCAACAAATATAATGGCTTTTCCGCTTCCTATTTTTTCTGTAATAAAATTTTCTAATATTCTTTGATACATTTTTTCCTACAAAATACACAAAATATCGTAATGACCAAAAGTTATAACCAAAAGTTATTACGATAATGGTTCGAATATGGTTCGTGCCGCATTTTGAAACGGTTCTTTTTCAAGCTACGACTAATCTTATTTTGTTTATTATCTTTC
>CAZQPD010000211.1:0-6523 GCA_964595235.1 uncultured Polaribacter sp. | reverse complement strand
CAAACAAGGTCAAAACGGACTCATCGATGTAATTGTCTATCAATACGATTGACTTTTTTGCTCTTTTAATTAGTTTTGTAACAAATTTATACGCATCAAAAACCTGTCCGTCGTAGAAAATACCTTGACGGGGAGGTAAATTTTTAGATGCAATGGATTTCGAAATATTATCCACACTATATTTTAAGCTTCTTACATCATTTTCTAATTGTATTATAAATCTCTGATATGTTATTCGTTCGCCATTTATTGAATAACCGTTTAATATATAATCTTTTAATACCTTGGTCGCCCATTGTCTGAAATTGATCGCTTTTGCAGAATTTGTCCGGTATCCAACCGCCAAAATAATATCCAAGCTATACAGCTTAACGGGTTTATCCGAATTAGGAAAGTGCATTTTTTGCACATTGCTTTTTTCATCCACTTCATTATCCCGTAAAATATTATTTATATGTCTGGATATCACACTTCTATCTTTTCCGAATAATTTAGAAATCTCATCTTGCCTCAACCAAAATGTTTCGTTGTTCAATGAAACTTTTATTTCAATTTCACCGGATTGATATATGATGATATTATGGTCTTTTTTCATCGGATGATTTTTCCCTACAAATATAAAAATATATCAAAAAAAGCGGAATATTTCGAAAAAATGCGTCGGCGGTGCGGAGGGATGAAAAATGATGAAAGGCAGTACCCAACTATCAACTAATAACTCATAACTCACAACTATCAACTATAAAAGTTTTCGCAAGACCATTTTTTCCCGTGTAACAATTCCCCCTTATATACGTCCCATACATGTACACACTAACCGGAGAAGTACATGATACGTATTGAAAAACTACACAAATCTTACCCGATGGGGGAATCCTCACTTCATGTATTGAAGGGGTTGGACCTTCATATACAAGAAGGTGAAATGGTTTCAATTATGGGCTCGTCCGGTTCGGGGAAATCTACCTTGCTGAACATCATCGGGTTACTCGACAGCTATGACGAAGGAGCTTATTACCTCAACGGTGAGCTCATAGAAAATCTCACGGAAAAGAAAGCCGCCCTGTTGCGAAATAGATTCTTGGGATTTGTTTTTCAGTCGTTTAATTTGATCAACTACAAGAATGCCCTCGAAAACGTAGCTTTGCCATTATATTACAAAGGAATAGGCAGGAAAGAGCGGCAACGTACCGCCCTCGAATACCTCGACAAAGTAGGCTTGAAGGATTGGGCACATCATTTGCCTAACGAACTTTCCGGAGGACAAAAACAACGGGTAGCCATAGCCCGGGCATTGGTAACACAGCCCAAAGTCATTCTCGCCGACGAACCCACCGGTGCGTTGGACACGCAGACCTCTTTGGAAGTCATGAAATTGTTACAACAAATCAACGATGAAGGAATGACCGTTCTTATCGTGACGCACGAAGCCGATATTTCCAAAATGACCCGGCGTATCATCAAGCTGAAAGACGGCGTCATCGTAGATGATATTCCCATACAACCCCTTACCCAAGCCTGATTATCATGTGGGATGCCGACCGTTGGATAGAGATCTTTCAAACCCTGCGCAAGAACAAGTTGCGCACCGTATTGACGGGTTTTACCGTGGCTTTTGCCATTATGCTTTTTTCCATACTTTTCGGTATCGGAAAGGGGCTGCACAATACTTTCAAAGAACAATTCGCCGGTGATGTGGAAAACCTCATTATGGTATTCCCCGGCAAGACGACCAAGGCATACAAAGGTTTGCAATTAGGCAGAAGGATACGGTTCAAAAACGATGATTACCGTTTCCTCATCGATAAATTCGGTGACGATATCCAATATGCCAGCCCTTTGGTAATGCGGCGTTTTAAGACCGTTTACAGGGATGAAACGGTGGCATTTAGCATTTCGGGGATTTACCCCGGATATCACATAATAGAAGAGAACATCATCGACAAGGGGCGTTTGCTGCGCCGCTCCGACCTGTTGCGCAAATCCCGGGTTGCCGTCATCGGAAGGATGGTGGAAAAAGACCTGTTCGGAAAACACAGCGGACTGGGAAAGAACATCAGCATCAACGGGACGGTGTTCGAAGTCGTAGGCGTGTATTCCGACAACGGGGGCGACCGCGAAGAACGCTTTATCTATATCCCTGCCACCACGATGCAAGCCGTATTTACCAAAGACAATTATATTGACCGGCTCGTGTTTACCTACCGCCCCGGAATGGACAACACCCGGGCGATATCATTCGGCAAGAAAGTTCTCAAAGAAATTAAACGCAAACACAAAGTGGCTCCCGGTGACCAAGGTGCCGTCATTATGTTCAACAAAGCCGAAAGCCAACAGGAGGTAGCGGGCGTCATGATGGTATTGAACATTCTGGTTTTGGTCATTGGTTTGGGTACTTTGATAGCCGGTGTCATAGGGATTAGCAACATCATGGTATATGTGGTGAGGGAGCGCACTAGGGAATTGGGCATCCGCAAAGCACTCGGCGCCACCCCGGCATCGATTGTAGGAATGATTTTGCAGGAAACGGTATTGATTACTACCATATCCGGTTATATCGGGTTATTGCTCGGCAGCGCCGTACTTCGTTATGCCAAGCCGGTTCTCGAAGAACGGTTTATCAAAGACCCCGGAGTCAGCACACAGGTTGTAGCAGGAGCTACGTTGGTGCTGGTATTATCCGGTATGTTGGCAGGATATTTGCCGGCGAAGAGAGCCGCCCGTATCAAACCCATCGAAGCACTACAAGCCAAATGATTATGATACGTTTTTTGTTCGATAGGGACACTTGGCAGGAGATATTCGAAAGCATCCGGAAGAATAAATTCCGCACGCTCGTGACGATATTCGGTGTCGTCTGGGGTGTTATGTTGCTCATCAGCTTGTTGGGGCTGGCGCGCGGGGTAAAGAACGGATTTAACCATAGCATAGGAGGGTTTGCCATGAACAGTGTATTTATCTGGACACAGACCACTTCCAAGCCATTCAAAGGATACCGGAAAGGCAGGCGTATTGAGCTCACATTATCCGATATCGAAGCGGTAAAGAAACACATCAAGGGAATCAAATACGTGGTTCCGCGCCATGTGCGTTCCACCTTGGTAGTTCATGGATTCAAGTCAATCACGGAAAATGTATTCGGCGACTATCCCTTGTTGGACAAAGTGGATAAGAAAAAACTTGTGGACGGGCGGTTTATCAACCATACCGATATCGTAGAGCGACGCAAAATTTGCGTATTGGAGGAAATGATATACAAGCAATTGTTTGATAAAGGGGTTGACCCTATCGGGAAATACCTCGTTATCAATGGAATAGATTTTCTCGTTGTCGGCATGTACAAGAAAGACAATACCGGTGGAGGACCCCAAGGTGGAATTCATATTCCCTTTTCCACTTTCCGGCAAGTGTTCAATACCGGAAACAAGATCGGTTGGATTGTGATAACCGGAGAGCCGGAATACGACATCGGACAGATAGAGTCGGATACCAAGCTATTGCTCAAAACCCTGCATTCGGTACACCCGGAAGACAGCAGGGCATTCGGTAGTTTTAATTTGGGAAAAATGTTCAAGAAAGCAACGGGTTTTATCACCGGGATAGAATTTCTCACCTGGTTTGTCGGTATTGCCACATTGATAGCCGGTGTATTTGCCATCGGTAATATTTTACTTATTATCGTAAAAGAAAGGACGAACGAAATCGGGGTGCGCAGGGCAATAGGCGCCACACCTTGGGAAATAAAACGGCAGATCATATTGGAGTCCGTTTTCCTGACTTCGGTGGCAGGCGCTTTGGGTATCATTTCTGGAGGAGGGATTTTGTATGCCGTTGACCGGTTTTTTTCCGGGAATTTTTTGATCAATCCCACCGTCGGTATTCCCGTGATACTGTTGGCGGTAACCATTTTGGTAGTATTGGGGACCCTCATCGGGTTGATTCCGGCACAGATAGCGACGAGTATCAAACCGATAGATGCCTTGCGTGAAGAATAACTAAAATCGAAATAATAAACAAAAAGAATTTCTCATGAAAAAAACAATTTTCTTTTCGCTTCTCGCCATAGCTTTGATAGCGGTGTTGATTTGGTTTGGGAAGAAAAACAAAGATACAGGAGTGAAGTACGAGACCGAAACTCCGTTCTATACCGATATTGTCAGAAAAACGGTAGCTACCGGTAAGGTCATCCCTCTCGAAGAAATCGAAATCAAGCCACGGATATCGGGGATTATTGACCATATTTATGTAGAAGAAGGACAGCAAGTGAAAAAAGGAGACCTGATAGCCACCGTCAGGGTTATCCCCAATATCCAATCCCTCAATTCCGCTCAAAGTAATGTTCGTCAAGCCAAATTACAACTCGATAATGCACGGATTCGATATGACCGGAACAAGAAATTGTTCGAAAGGGGCGCTATTTCAAGAGCTGAATTCGAACAGGTGGAATTGGCATTTCACAATGCGGAAGAACAGTACCAATTGGCATTGAGTAATTATCAAATCATAAAAAAGGGGGTAGCCGGGGGGCTGCGCGATAATGCCAATACCCGTATCAAAGCCGAAATTTCGGGCACCATACTGGAAATTCCCGTCCGGGTGGGAAGTTCCGTTATAGAGAGTAATACGTTTAGCCCCGGAACCACCGTGGCGGTCATCGCAGATATGACCAAGATGATTTTCGAAGGAAAAGTGGATGAGTCCGATGTAAATGCTTTGGAAAACAATTCCGAAATCGAGATAGAAATCGGGGCTTTTCCCGGGAAGAATTTTCCAGCCCGGCTAACTTTTATAGCGCCGAAAGGCACCGAAGAACAAGGGGCGGTACAGTTCAAAATCAAAGCCGATTTGAGCTTGCAGGAAGGCTACTACGTACGGGCGGGATACAGTGCGAATGCCGGCATCATTCTCGAAAAGAAAGACAGCGTATTGGCCGTCAGGGAGGGGTTGTTGAGATATGACCCGAAGACCGATCAGCCCTATGTGGAAGTGTTGACCGGAGAGGATAAGTTCGAAAAACGTTTTGTAAAAACAGGCATATCCGATGGTGTGAACATTGAAATAACGGACAGTTTGACAGTAGATGACAAAATAAAAGTATGGAACAAATTGAGCAAGAAAAAAGGCGAAAAAACCAAAAAGAAACCCGGGAGAAGAAGGGGATAAAACCCGGGAGGAATAGGGATATACCCTCCGGGAAATGCCATCAAACCTATGGCACGTAAATTGCATTATTCCGGCCGGTATAAAATGCGTTCTATGTCTATCAAAAAGTATAACACACTGTGGTTGAGCCTGTTGCTCGATGCAATCGGGATGATATCCTATACATTGCCCGGCATTGGTGAATTTACCGATGTGATTTGGGCGCCCGTATCGGCATGGTTGATGTATAGAATGTACGGAGGTTTGGACGGCAAGATAGCGGCGGGGTTGACTTTTGTAGAAGAAATTTTGCCCGGGATGGACTTTATCCCTGCCTTTACCCTGATGTGGCTCTACCGGCGTATTGCCAACCGTAAATAAGCACGTATGAAACGGTTTTGGATATTTTTACACCTTATATATATAGCACCTGTATTGGCACAGGTGAAGCAGGATTCTTTGCCGCAGGATAAGGAGAATTATATCCAGTACGGTGAATATATTATATACCGGGGTGACACATTACTTATAGATTTGGACGAAGTCCGGCTGTTGAAAAAGTTGAAATTTCACAATGCCAAAGACCGTCGCATTTACTATTGGTACAGGCGAAAGGTGCTGAAAGCATATCCTTATGCCAAGATGTTTCAGGAAAAACTGGAAGTGATAAACAAGCGTTTGGAGGCTATGCCGTCGAAGCGGGCGAAGAAGCGATATACCCGGCGGTTGGAGAAATATTTTGAAGAAGAATTTACCGATCAGTTGAAAAAACTTACCCGCACCGAAGGGCGGATACTCATCAAGCTCATACACCGCCAATCCGGACGTACCGCTTATGATTGGTTGAAAGATTTGAGAAGTTCATGGAAAGCCTATTGGTCTGACAAGACGGCGAAGTTGTTTAAGCTCTCGCTCAAAATGGAGTATCATCCTGAATCCGATGACGAAGATTGGATGATAGAAGACATCTTGCAGCGGGCATTTACCGATGGGGTTTTGGAAGAGCAGAAGTCGAAATTGGACTTCAATTACGACGAGTTGGCGGCTCGAAAGGGGAAATTTATCAAAGTGAAATGGAAAAAATAAAATATTTTTTCGAAAAAAATTTCACAACACACTGTTTATCAGATATATATCTAATACGGAAAATAATTGAAAAAATACCTGTTAGCGCTTGCCGGAGATAATAATTTTTGTATCTTTGCGTCCGCTTTTGTAAGCGAAGGTTCATTGAAAAGATGTTGTATGTGTTTTACCGTAGCGGTAAGATACATATAATTGAATAGACAGCACAAAACTTGAGTAAGGAGGCTTATCGAGAGATAAGTTAAGTACGGGACACGTCAAAGCAGGTGGGCAGGAAGCTATTAGAAGGTTTATT
>CAZQPD010000210.1:0-5853 GCA_964595235.1 uncultured Polaribacter sp. | reverse complement strand
ATTTTCTTTGACATCTCCCGTATTCCAGAATTCTTCAATTGGAATAGCATCAAAATCAATATTTATATTTTCATTTATTTGCATTGCTTCTCTCTTTTATTGTATTACCCACAACACTTGTACACCCTCATTGTCTATATTTCCTTTTTCTGCGCAAGTTAATAATTATTCCCAAAATTGCCAAATGCAATCCATTCATTTTCTATCCTTGTTTTTCAACAAGTCGTCTAACGGACTACGAAGGACTTTGTTATTTAGGGTCTGCTGAAAATCACAAGGGCAGAGCGTTAAGAAAATGCCCGGTGGACATTTTTAGCGAATGAGCCAGCCTGCCGCGCGGGTAAAAAACTTCACCAAACATAAAAGATTTCTCACATTCGTTCGAAATGACAGCACGCCCCAACTATCAACTATTAACTCAAAACTATGAACTCAATTATTTTTTAAGAGTTTTTCAGCAGACTCTTATTAGATTGTAGGGCAGAGCGTTAAGAAAATGCCCGATGGACATTTCTAACCGGTGAGCCAGCCTGCCGCGCAGGTAAAAAACTTCACCAAACATAAAAGATTTCTCCCTCCGGTCGAAATGACACGGCTCCCCAACTATCAACTAAAAACTAATAACTATCAACTAAAAAAGTTTTTCAGCATGCCCAAATTTGCAGACCCAAGCCATTAAGAAAATATCCCGCTATTAATCCGGGCTTATACGAACAATCCGTAGCCCAAGGCTATCGCACCAATGACAAAACAATACAGGGCAAAATACGTCAGTTTCGAGCGCTTGACCAGGCGGATCATCCAGGTGCAGGCGAGCAATCCGGTGACGAAGGCGGCTATAAATCCCGTCGCCATCATACCGGCATGTCCGGATGCCGGATTTACATCGCCCGACAGCAAATCTTTCCCCGCTTTCGCCAATATCAATGGTACGACCATCAGAAAAGAAAAACGGGCGGCTTTACCCCTGTCGATTCCCAGAAGTACCGAAGTGGAAATGGTCGCCCCCGAACGGGAAATGCCGGGCAGAATGGCTACCGCCTGGGCAATGCCTATGACCAATGCGGCGGAATATGAGACCTCTTTCCCGGTGTCGCGGGCACGGTCGGCGAGGTAGAGTAATGCCCCGGTTATCAGCAGCATGCCGCCGACAAAACGCAGGTTGCCCGTAAAGAGCGCATCTATCTGCTCCTCAAAAAACAACCCGGCAAATGCCGCAGGAAGCATGGAAATGATGATTTTCAGTGTGTAAATGCTGCCTGTATTCCCACCCGGGGGAAACAGGTCTTTTACTATCCCGTATATGTCCTTGCGGAATACGATGACGGTACTCAATGCCGTGGCGGCGTGCAACATGACGGTAAAAGTCAAATTCTCCTCCGGTACCTTTCCGAACAGGGCTTTGGTTATTTCGAGATGACCGCTCGACGATACGGGCAGGAATTCGGTAAGTCCCTGGATAATGCCCAGTATCAATGCTTCCAGATAACTCATTTGCCGGAGGCTTTACCTTTATATAATATAGCCCATACCTGCATTCCCAATCCGATGAGTACCAGGGTAGGAGCCAGGCGTATCCGCCTGAAATTATATATCTCCTCGTTGAATACTTCCGGGTCGTCGCTGCCACCACCCGCCATCAGGATATAGCCCAAAGCAATGACCAGTAGCCCGGCTATCATAATTTTGTATTGGGTGCGGTTAAACAGGAAGCTGTGTTTCGACGGTGTTTTGCCGCCGGATTTGTTCTTGTTTTTGTTCTTTTTGTTCATGCCCTTGTTCTTTGGTTCCGGTGGAAATTTTTCTAATAATACAACTGGTCGGTTCGCAGGTTGAGAAATTTTTTGGTCGCCAGGTACGTACTTATCCAAGTGATGACAATGCCCGCTACCAGAATGATACCGGCGGTAATGCCGAGTATCCGGTAATCGTTCGTCAGGTGGATGTTGGGTATGGTACTGTCGATATAATAAGCCAGACCGGTGATAGCAGTTATGGCGATAAGTGCCCCGGCGATACCGAGTTTTATCCCCGATTTGATAAAGGGGCGCCGGATGAAGGATTTGGTAGCGCCGACCATTTGCATGGTCTTAATGGTAAATCTCTTGGAATACACCGACAGGCGTATGGCAGCATTGATGAGTACCACGGCGATGGAAGTCAGCAGCGCACTGACGAGCAATATCCAAAAACCGATGGTACGGAGGTTCTTGTTCAGCAATTCTATCAGGGATTTGTTGTAGCTCACCTCATATACACCGTCAATGGATTGGATGTCTTTCAGGATGTTTTCTATCTTTTCGGTGGATACGTATTCGGGTTTCAGATGCAGGTTGATCACATCTTTTAGCGGGTTGGTGCCGAGGAATGCGACAAAGTCCTGTCCGGTTTCCTCTATCATTTCCTGTGCGGCTTTTTCTTTGGAAATGAAGGAGGTGTGAAGGGTGTAATCCTTTTTGTCTATGATTTTCTGTATTCCGGGCGCCTGGTCGGGGTCGTCGCTGCCGGTGAGGAATACGTTCAGTTCCACTTGTTGCTTGATATGCTCCGCCAGAGCGGATGTTTTCAGCACGATAAAACTCAACAATCCCAGAAGGAATAATACGAGTGAAATGCTGATGACCACCGACGCATACGATGATCGCAACCTTCTCTTGTGGAATTTTTCGAAATGGGAATTCATCTTTCCGTATTTGTGTGCGCAATTTACCTACTTTTTTTCAAGTGAGCAAAATCCTGTGGCAAAAGAAAACCCGGCAGACGGATTGACAAAAAACGAGTTGTGACATTTTACGAAAGTCAATATTCTTGTAAATATTTTGTATTATTCTCAAATATCAAACATTTTTTTGTAAAAACATTAATAAAATGGCAGCCAAATGCCGGCGGAAATGATATTTATCAGATGCGGATTAGAGAATTTTTAGTATCTTTGGGGAGTCGAAAAAAGCAGTATTTCATTACCATATTAAAACATAGTCGTTTATGGCAAAAGTCAGAGGAGCAGTGGTCATCGATACGGAAGCCTGCAAGGGCTGTGACCTCTGTGTTCATGCTTGTCCGACCAACGTATTGGAGCTCAATCCGCAAGTGAACGGTAAGGGTTACAACCCCGCATATCCGGCGCGTCACGATGCCTGTACCGCTTGCACGATATGCGCTTTGGTATGTCCGGACATGTGTATCACCGTATATCAATACAAACCGGGAAAAGAGGAGAAATAACCCGGTGAGTGAAGTATTAACCAAAGAAAATACAAAGAACTATGTCAGATGAATTTGTATTAATGAAAGGAAACGAGGCTTTGGCCGAAGCCGCCATCCGTTCCGGTGTGGACGCCTACTTCGGGTATCCCATCACCCCGCAATCGGAAGTCATCGAATACCTCATGACGGAACAGCCCGAGAAGCGTACGGGAATGGTGGTATTACAAGCCGAAAGTGAGATAGCCTCGATAAATATGGTATATGGGGCGGCAGGAGCCGGCAAGAAGGTCATGACCTCGTCATCCAGCCCCGGTATCAGCCTGAAACAAGAAGGTATCTCGTATTTGGCGGGAGCCGAATTACCCTGTTTGGTGGTGAATGTCGTACGGGCAGGTCCCGGTCTGGGTACCATCCAACCCGGCCAATCCGACTATTTCCAAGCCGTAAAAGGCGGCGGTCACGGGGATTACCGCCTTATCGTTTTGGCACCTTCCACCGTACAGGAAATGGCCGACTTCGTCCCATTGGCTTTCGATTTGGCTTTCAAATACCGTAACCCCGCCATGATATTGTCCGACGGAGCCATCGGGCAAATGATGGAAAAGGTAAAACTCCCGCCCCAAAGACCACGGCTTACCGATGAGGAAATCATCGAAAAATACGGCGACTGGGCGACGACGGGTAAGAAAGGAAGGGAGCGGAACATCATCACCTCTCTGGCACTCAAACCCGAAGTGATGGAACGTCACAATTTGCATTTACAAGAAAAATACAGGGAAATAAGCCGGAACGAAGTGCGCTACGAAATGCTGGACGGCGATGACGCCGAGTACTTCATCGTCGCTTACGGCACCAGCGCACGGATCAGTCAAAAAACCGTACAACTCGCACGCCGCGAAGGAATCAAACTCGGTATCATCCGCCCCATAACCCTATGGCCCTTCCCTTCGGAAATCATAGGACAAATGGCGGAACGGGTCAAAGGATTCCTCACCGTGGAGCTCAACGCCGGACAAATGGTAGAAGATGTCCGCCTGGCGGCAAATGGACGTGTACCCGTCCACCATTTCGGTAGAATGGGAGGAATGATACCCACCCCTTCGGAAGTATTGGAAGCTTTCAAACGTGAATTTAATTTGTAAAAAGATATGTCAACCACAGTTATCACTCCTGAAGAAATCATAAAGAAAGGAAAAGTCGTATTCAAGAAAACCCAAAATATGACGGACAATACGTTGAGCTATTGTCCCGGATGCGGACACGGTGTAGCCCACAGGCTCATCATGGAAGTAGTAGAGGAAATGGGTATCACGGAGAATACCATCGGTATAGCACCGGTAGGTTGCTCCGTACTCGCCTACGACTTTATGAACGTGGATATGCAGCAAGCCGCACACGGCAGGGCACCGGCCGTGGCTACCGGAATCGCCCGGGTATATCCCGGTAAGTACGTATTCACTTACCAAGGAGACGGCGACCTCGCCGCCATCGGAACCGCCGAAACCATTCACGCGTGCAACCGCGGTGAGAATATCGCCATTTTCTTTATCAACAACGGTATCTACGGAATGACCGGCGGACAGATGGCACCCACTACATTGCAAGGAATGAAATCCTCCACCTCGCCCTACGGGCGAACGATAGAAAATATGGGTTTTCCGCTGAAAATCACCGAAATGGTCGCCACGCTGCCCGGTGTATGCTACGCCACCCGCCAAGCCGTTCACGAAGCCAAATACGTACGCAAGGCGAAAAAAGCCATACGGAAAGCCTTCGAAAATGTACGCGACAGGAAAGGAACATCCATCGTCGAAATCGTGTCGAATTGTAACTCGGGCTGGAAAATGACACCCGTACAAGCCAACCAATGGCTCGAAGAAAACATGCTGTCATTCTACCCCCTCGGAGATATTAAAAACGAATAAAAAATAAACCAATGACCGAAGAAATCATCATCGCAGGATTCGGAGGACAAGGTGTGTTGTCCATGGGTAAAATACTCGCTTATTCCGGTATCATGGAAGGTAAGGAAGTGAGCTGGATGCCCTCATACGGACCCGAAATGCGCGGAGGTACCGCCAACGTAGCCGTGATATTGAGCGACGAACGGATCAGCTCACCCATTCTGCACGAGTTCGATACCGCCATCATCCTGAACCAACAATCCATGGACAAGTTCGAATCCATGGTCAAACCCGGCGGATTACTGCTCTATGACCCCAACGGTATCATCCGTCATCCTACGCGCAAAGACATCACCATCGCACGGATAGAAGGGGCGAAAGAAGCATCGAAAATCAACCGGAAAACCTTCAATATGGTGGTACTCGGCGCTTTCTTAAAATTACACCCCATCGTAAGGATGGAGAACGTCCACAAAGGACTCGAAAAATCCCTGCCCGAACGCCACCACCACCTCATCCCCGTCAACGAACAAGCCATCCAAGTGGGTATGGAAAAAGTGGAATTGGTGCAAAGCGTCTGAATATAAGCTTTTTGCAGGTGCTTTTTGTTTTTTTTGCCCATAAACCTGTGCCGGGTTTTTTGCCTCTACTATAATTTTTTTTTATAAAAAATATTTTTCCGGTAAGAAAAAGATATTGCCGGGTAGGCAATGACTATGATAAATATCATATTTTTGCATAA
>CAZQPD010000209.1:0-7588 GCA_964595235.1 uncultured Polaribacter sp. | reverse complement strand
GGAAAAGAAGTTACATTTTATAGTTAAAAACAAGAACGTAAATAGTGAAAGTGGTTTAAGAGAAGAAGAAAAACAAAAAATAAGACACGCAGAAAGGTTTTTTGGCGATACAATTAAAATTAAATTCAAAACACAATTTAGTAATAAGAAAATAGATGAATTAATACGAGAAATAATAACTGAAAAATAGCCACTGCATTAAGCTATACACATTGTCAAGTCCTGCAATACCAACCGTACAAGCCAATACTTGTCAATAAGATTGAAAAAATCGACCGCTAAAACAAAATTTTATACTGTACCACCGGAAAAAATCCGGCTTGGTAAGCCGTTTGGATTTGACCGGTATAGACATTGTACTCGCGTGAGAATATATTCTTCCGGTCGAATACATTTCTCAAATCCACTTGCCATTCCTGCCGGATGTGTTTGCCGTTGAGATAAAAACCGGCTTTCAGGTCGGTGCGGAAATAGTCTTTGAGTTTGTGTTCGAATATGTCATAACCGGCATAGACGGTTGTTCCTGCTGCCTGGGAAGCTTCCAAATCTACGGGGATGTAGCGTCTGCCACCTGAATAATTCATATTCAGATCGAGGGAGATACCTGTTTTTTCTCCCGTTTTCCAGGATTTTCCGGTAAGCAGGCTCGCCATATAATTGCCGTTCCAGGCGGTATTCCGCCAAATGCCGTCATAGGCTTTGTACTGCGACTCGTACAGGCTGCCGGTGAGCAAGGTGTAGAACCCATCGTGCAACGGGTACTCCACCGTCAGGTCGATGCCGTAATTCTTTCCGTAACCTTCGTTGTACAGACGGTCGAAAAATAGTTGTGCCCCGCCGGGTTCGTTGAATCCGGAATTGATAATGGAGTAGGTGGGGTCATCGTGTGATATGGGAACATTGAACAGGTATTGGTAATATACTTCTACTTTGGATTGTAAACGCCTGCCGATGGTATGGGTATATCCGGCGACCAGATGGTGGGATTTCAGATAACCCACCCCGTGATTGGCATATCCGTATGTACCGTCGTCGAGTGGTTGCTTGGTGAAATAAGCGAGAAGGGGAAGTATATTGCTGTGCAATCCGTATGCAAGGGATAGCCCGGAATGCCCGTTCAGATCGTATTTGATTCCCAGGCGTGGTTCCACCGATACTTTGTCGTTCAGGGTGAAGTACTGCGTACGGATACCGGCGTTCAATACGATATCACCGGTGAAGCGGTGCTGCCAGTTTACATACACGGCACCCAATCCCGTATCGTCCGACAGGATGTCGTGAAATACCCCGTTGAGCTCCGTATCGAGGTCCAATACATAGCCCGTATAGGTGATGCCTCCCGATATCCGGTTGGCGGCGTTGATTTTGGTGTTCAGTTTCAGGTCGGCGGTGTGGTAGCGGGTGAGTATTTTTTGTTTGTAATACAATGCCATCATCCCTGTATCCGTATCCATGGTATCGATTTTCACCCGCTCGTCTATACGGCTGTATGAATAGGACAGTTTGGTGTAGGTCTTTGGTGACCAGAAGTACTTGTGCGAAAAACCGGTGATAAGGTTTTGGTTGTCTTTCGAAGCGACGGAAGCCTGCTTGTCGAAGTAATTATTGTTGTCCTCTTCCGAGAAATTTTCCAACAGGATATTGCTGATACCGCCTATACCCCAGAGGCGGAAAGTGCCGGCTTTGGATGTGGGGATGTCCACGACGGCATTGATATCTTGATATTCGGGAACTGCCGTACCCACGCCGAGGTCGAAGCCCATTTTGTCGATGAGCGACAGGGTGGAATACCTGTAGTTGGTGAGGAAAGAAATGCCGGATTGGCGCGATACGGGACCTTCGATACCCAGTTCGGCGCCGGCGAAACCTATTTGCCCCACATATTCGTATTGATCTTTGTTGGGTTTTTTGAATTGCAAGTCGAATGCCGCCGAGGTGGTGTTGCCGAAATTTGCCGGAAAGGCGCCCGTCAAAAAGTCGGATCTACTCAATGTATTGATATTGAGCATGCTGACGGGACCGCCGGAGGAGCCGGTCGTAGAATAGTGGTTGGGGCTGGGTACGCTTACCCCTTCTATCATCCAGAGCAGGCTGGCGGGGTTGTTCCCCCTGACGATGATGTCATTGCGCGAGTCGTCATTGCCGTTTACCCCGGCGTAATTCATCGCCATACGGGATACGTCGTTCAGGGTACCTGCGTATTGTTCGGTTTGTTCCACGTTGAAGCTGGCGGTGGAGGTCGTGACGAAAGCCACATTGTCCCTTTTGCCTGTGGCTTTGATGACCACTTCATCGAGTGTTTCGAGGTTTTCGAGCAGGTAGAAGTCCACCACGAGTTCTTTTCCGGGTGTGAGTTCCAATTGTTTGTAAGATTGGGTTTTGAACCCCTGGTAGTGGGCTTCGATGTCTATTTTCCCTACCGGGACACCGGTGATGACGTATTTCCCGTCGAAACCGGTGACGGCGCCGTACGTTTTGCCGCCCGCCGTTACGATGACTTCGGCGTCGGGTAGCGGGTATTCCGATTGTTTGTCAATGACGGTGCCTTTGACGTTTTGGGTGATTTGTTGGGCGGTTATATTTCCCGTAATGAGCAGGCAACCCAGTAAAATAAGATAGGTATGATATGGAAGTTTCAATAATTTGAACCTCATAATTTTTTGGTTTTATGATTCATAGTTCTTTGTAAAAAAAACTAATACACATATTATGTAATGTCACCAACGAGCGGTGGTTTGTACGTGCAAAGATAGGATATGAAATTAATCCCCGGCATTGATTTGAATCAATAAAAACACTATCGCTTCAAAGTCCTTTTTCTAACCCGGCTTAATGTCTCCGGGGTCATGTTTAAGTAAGAAGCAATATAATGTTGGGGTATGCGCTGCAACCAATCTTTTTTGTTTCTAACCAGGTTTAAATATCTTTCGTCCGGCTTATCCAACATTAGGGAGGCTTCCCTACGTTCTTTCTCAATGTATAGTTCTTCAGCATTAATCCTGCCGAGTTTGGCGCCGGCTATGGAGTTGTCAAGCATTTCCATCAGGGCATTATACCCGATCCGGTATAGGATGGAGTCTTCCAGGGTTTCCAGATATTGTCTGGAAGGCGTTTGGGTCAGCAGTGAGGTGTAGGATGATACAAATTGATTTTCGAAGCGGAAGTCTATGGAATATTCTTTGCCGTTTTTAAGATAGTATTTTCTTACACTGCCTTTGGCGATGAAGTATAATGATTTTTCTATATCCCCTTCACGGGTGAGGATTGTCTTTTTTTCTAATTCCAGCAATGAAAGATGTTCTTTGAACATATTCCATTGTTCGACTGTAAGTTTGTGCTGCTTGTCGAAGAAGTCTTTCAAGGGCTGGTACATGGCGGTTCTTCCGGGTTTGAAAGTGTATCTGGTTTAGATACCGGGTAATTTCCGGGTCTGCTGCTAATCACAAGGAAAGAGGTAAAGAATGTGTCCGGTGATTATTTTTTAGCCGGTGAGCCGGCTTGACGCACCGGCTAAAAAGTATATTAATCCGTTCCCGTATATTTCAATCTCTTTTACGTGTTTGAGAGTTTTTCAGCAGACCCTATTTAAAGGTAGCGTCATCAAAACCAGGGTTTATTTTAATTTCTTTGACAATAATTTCCACATCTTCTCCCATGGCTTTACTCGTTTTTTTGAACGGGAACATGATGCCGTCCACTTCACGGTAGTCGGCGAAAGAAGTAGGTACGATGATTTCCTCGCCGTTCATTGGGTTTTTGGCGGTAACCTCTTCTTTCACCAAGAGTCCGTTTTCCGTATCGAAGTAGTAGGATGTTTTGTTTTCCCCTTTCATGCCGGTGATTTTGTAGGCGTCTTTGCCGTTTACCGGAACGATACCTTCTACGGAAAAGTCTTTCAGATAGCCGGGGTTTAGGGCTTCGAACAGGTATTTTTGTTCCTTCAGTTCATTGAGTTTTTCCTCCGGTACCGGCATTTTGTTTCCCATTTGTTCCATATATCCGTCCGTACCGTCGAATACCATTTTGAAGGCGGTCTGTCCCATGACTTGGGTTACGACGCTTATTTTGTTGGGAATTTCGCGTTTGGTGGTGGTTTGGTAAGCCATGCCTCGCATACCCATTTCCTCGATGGTGAGTATGGATTTGACGGCGGAGAGTTTTTCCTTTCCACCCCTTGCATTCAGGTATTTGTCGATGATACCGGAAACGGTGATGCCGGATGAAACCGCTTGTTTGACTTTGGGTTTTTGTGCGGGTTTTCCGTATGTGTCGAAATACCGGATGGGGTATCCGGTTTTTTCCAGGGCGGGGATAACTTCGGCGCCGTTCGATACGATGACGATACGGGGTGATTCGTAGAAGTATTTTTGCGCTACGCGCAATACGTCATCGGCGGTGACGGCATTTATCTTTTCGAGGAAGGTTTTGTAGAAGTCATCCGGCAGGTTGTATTTTTCGATGTTCAGTGCGTAGCGTGCTACGGTTTCGGGTTTTTCGATGTTTCTGACGAATTCGCCGGAGAAGGACGCTTTGACGGTGGCGAGTTCTTCGGCGGAGACCTTCTCGGTGCGGATGCGGTTGAGTTCTTTCATGATTTGTACCACGGCACTGTCGAGAACTTCGTGCCGTACCTGTGCGCCTGCGCGGAATTTGGCGATGTATTTGTCCGGACGAAGGGACGAGCGTGCGCCGTAGGTATAGCCGTGTTCTTCGCGGAGGTTCATATTGAGGTGGGAGTTAAAATCACCGCCGAAAATCTGATTGGCAACCAGTACGGCGTGATAGTCGGGATTGTCCATGCGGAAAGGCATACCGGCTACAATATTTACTACGGACTGGGAGGCGCTGGGCAGGTCGATAAAGTCGATTTCCGGCTCTGCCGGATTTTGTATAGCAGGCAATGTAACTTCTTGGATATTAGCTTTTTGCCAATTTTCGAACAGGTTTTTGGTCATTTCTTTGACATTCTCGAAGTCCACGTCCCCGATGATGACCAGGTAGGCATTGTCGGGGCGGTAGCGGAATTGGTAGAGTTGTTTGATATCGCTGAGGGAGACCTTGTCCAATGTTTCGGCAGTGGTGAATTCCCCGTAGGGGTGTCCTTCGCCGAATACGAGGTAATCTTCGACCCTCCAGGCGATGGCATTGGCGTTCTTTTCGTTGTTTTTTATCTCCTCTTTCAGTTTGTCTTTCTGCTTGTTAAACTCATTTTGGGAGAACACGGGTTGAGTGATTCCTTCAGCCATCAGGCTGAAAATTTCCGGAAAGAATTTGCTCAAGCTTTTCATGGAAGCGCCCCCGGAATGATAGTTGATATAGGCACCGGTAAAGTCGATTTTTTCGTTGAATTCATCTTTGGAGTGTTTTTTGGTTCCGGTACCGAGCATACGTCCGAGCAGGGTGGACATACCTTTGCGGTCGCCTTCGCGCAGGGGAGGGTTGTCGAGGGTCAATCTGACCGATACCCTGGGGAGTTTGTGGTTTTCCACGACCAGAACTTTCATCCCGTTGTTCAGGGAGAAGCTTTTGGGTTTTCCGATTTTTACTTTGGGTGCGGGTCCCGGTTGGGGCATGACGTTCCTGTCGAAGGTTTTGTTCATGGTTGTTTTTCCTGTTTGAGTGGTTTTTCCTGTTTGAGAAGTTTTACAGCTGCTGATTATCAGAGCGATGCTAACGAGTAGATAAATTGGATATTTCATGGTGTTATGTACGTATTTACTGTTCTTTGTTTTCGGGCAGGTAGAATAATTCCAAACGTTGGTTGGGTTTCAGGTATTTATTGGCTACCTTTTGGATTTCTTCGGGAGTGATGGAGTTGTATATATCTATTTCTTTGTTTATCAGGTCGATATCTCCGTATAACGTATAGTAAGTGGCAAGTGAATGTGCAATGCCTTCTATGGTGGAATTGGCGTTGACGAAATTGTTTTCGTATTGGTTTTTCAGTTTTTGCAATTCACGGTTGGAGATAGGTTCGGTTTGTAATTTGACGATTTCTTCGTCAATTTCTTTCAGCAGGTCGTCCATTGAGGTATTTCCCAGAGGCATGGCAAATGTCATATAGATGCTGTAATCTTCTTCTGCGAACAAAAAGGCGCCGGCGCTGATAGCCATTTTTTTGTCTTCCACCAGTTTTTTATGTAGTCTCGAGCTTTTTCCTCTGCTGAGCAGGGTGGAAATCATATCGAGAACATAGGCGTCCCGTTCTTTCATCGAGGGGGTGCGGTAGGCGATAACGAGTGCCGGGATTTGGATGTTCGGGTCGTGATAGGTGTCTTTGATGACGTGTGTAATGGGGTCTTCTTCGATTTTTTTCCTGACGATGGGTTCGCCTTCCGGAATGTCGGCGAAATATTTGCCGATAAGGTCTTTGGCTTGTGCTTTATCGAAATCGCCGGCGACGACGAGGGTAGCGTTGTTGGGGATGTAGAATTTTTTGTTGAAAGCGATAAATTCGTCGAGGGTAGCGGCATCGAGGTGTTCCATCGAGCCGATGGTCGTCCACCGGTAGGGGTGCTTATGGAACAGGTTTTTTTTGACAACTTGGAGGAAGCTGCCGTAGGGCGCATTGTCCACGCGAAGGCGTTTTTCCTCTTTGACCACTTCGTTTTGGGTATCCACACCTATTTGGTTGATGACCGGATGTCTCATCCGTTCGGATTCCATCCACAGCCCCAGGGCGAGGTTGTTCGATGGGAACACTTCGTAGTAATAGGTTCTGTCGTCACTGGTATTGGCATTGTTGGTGCCGCCGTGTGAGGAGACGATCTTGAACCATTCCCCGCGTCCGATGTTTTTGGTACCTTCGAACAGCAGGTGTTCGAAGAAATGGGCAAACCCCGTACGGTCGGGTTGTTCGTCTTTGGAGCCCACGTGGTACATGACGGAAGTAATGACCACCGGAGCCGAATGGTCTTGGTGTAAGATGACATGTAATCCGTTGGGCAGGTCGTATTCTTCATAGGTGACTTGTTGTGCCATGAGTGTAGAAGAGATTAATAAAGCGGTTAGAAAAATAAATTTTGTTTTCATTTTGAAAAACGGTTGGATTAAGTTGCGAATATATGATATTTTGACGTGGGAAAAATGATTTTGTTACGTGATAATTTTGTTAAAATTAAATGAAGTAGGCGAGGTCTGCCGGAAAAACTTTTTTTAGTTGATAGTTTTGAGTTATGAGTTAATAGTTGGGGCGCGCTGTCATTTCGAACGAATGTGAGAAATCTTTAATATTTGGTGAAGTTTTTCCGCCGGTGCGGCAGGCTGGCTCACCGGCTAATATGCCCTATGGGATTTTCTGAACGCTTTGCCCTTGTGATTTTCAGCAGACCCTAAATAACAAAGTCCTTCGTAGTCCTCTTTACGACTTATTGAAACACAAGGATAGAAAATGAATGGATTTGGTATTTTTTAAAAAGATTATTAACTTGCGCACAAAAAGGGAATATAGACAATGGTGATGTGTGGGTGTTGTGCCCAATGCAAGAAAGAGAAAAACCAAGAATGAAAGAAATTTTGTTAGCATATAAAGAAACGAATGGTAATGCCACCCGCACCACAAACAGAAAAAAGATTTAAGAAATGAATA
>CAZQPD010000208.1:0-3971 GCA_964595235.1 uncultured Polaribacter sp. | reverse complement strand
ATCCCAACTGGATAATTTTTCACAAATTACCTTGATAGGTTCCGGTGGAAATATTAATAAAATTTATAAGTTATCGGACAAAAAGACGGGTAAACCATTGGAGTACTGTTATTTACAGCAGCAATACAAGAAGTTGTCCGCGATGACGTATGCCGAACGCGTCTATGAATTGGGGTTAAATCCCGACCGTGCGGATGTCATTGTCCCCGCCATGAGGATTTATCTCTCTGCCATGAAATGGAGCCGTGCCGAGGAAATCGTCGTTCCGCAAATCGGATTGGCAGACGGTATCGTTAAGCAGTTGTACAGGGAATGACGGGTTTTGTTTCAATTTTCTGTCAGGAGTTCATATTCCAGATCTTCGTTGAAACGGATGAGACGTAAGCCCGTATTGCGATAATCGCCCGCAGGGGTAGAGGTATAGACGAAGTCGTGAGCCAGGCGTCTCGACGGTCCTGCGGATAATGCTTTTTCCGTTTCCGGAAATGCGGACAGGCGTTGTACCATATCCATTGTCAGGTCGAATCCTTTGAAAGCCACCATATCGGGGAAGCAGTGGTTTTTTTCAAAAAATTTCTTTCTAAACCTTTCTATTCCAGTGGATTCTGTTTCCGGAAAACCGTCACTGACGAAGGTCCAATGGAGAGTTCCGAGGTGTTTGTAATCCAGATGTTCGTCGTTTTTGAAGGGTTTTAGGGTAAAGAGCCGTACGTCGTGGTGAATGGCGAGAACTCCGTAGGTATTTACAATATCGGAGATGATGATATTCCTGTCGCTGACCAATATCACGCGGTTTCCCGCTTTCTCGTTGATACTGTTTTCCATGGCTTCTTTGTCCATATAGATGAGGTTCTCATCTTTCCGGTTATGGGAGGGGTAGAGGTATTGGACTACGCCGGTAGAGTCTTTTTCTTTGAGTCTGTCGCCGATGAGTTTGGCGATACGGTTGTTCGCAGGGGTGTCGTCGGAGATGATGATGTATTTGTTTTTGTTTCCTGTGGTAAGGATATAATTGGTTAATTTTGAAATGTTTACCCATGTGTCGGGTGTGCTTTTTACGATATTGGGATGGGTGTCGTTGGTTTGTTTTTTCGAGTAGAAGGGAGTGATAACGGGTAGTTCGTTTTCGCCTTCGGCTAATGCTTGGGCTTTGTCGAAAAAGAAAGGACCGATGCTGATATCGGAATTTTTGAAGTCGGGAAGTTGGCGGATTTTGCCGATTGAGTAGAGGCTGTTTTGTGTGTCGAAAACATGTGCGGTTACGGGTATTCCCGCCCGTCGCAGGGAGTCCAAAGCCAGTTCGGCACCCATATAGAATGACAGGGCGATGTCTTGTATTTTTTGTTGTTTGGGGGTGAGTACCGCATTGGTATCGCGGTGCATAAGCGGGAGCAGGAAGCTGATACGGACGGGGTGTAAGAAGCGCGTCGTGTCATACGGAAAGAAGTTTTCCGGTCTTGTAGTCTCCGGTTGGTCCGCCGGTGCAAGTCCGGGGAGGCGGATGAGCAGGGTCATGCCGGTTTTCAGTCCGTCTTTCAGAGCAGGGTTGTCGCGGTGGAGTTCTTCTTCCTTAATTTCGAAAAAACGGCAGATGGAATACAGGGTTTCCCCTTTTCTCACCGTGTGTTCGATGAAATTATTTTTTTTTTTAGCGGGTATTTTCAGCAGCATACCCGGGCGCATGGTTTTGGTAGCTTCCGGATTCAGTTCTTGGATTTTAGACATTTCCACTCCGTACATGACGGCGATTTTGAACAGGGTGTCATCGGGTTTTACCTTGTGATAAATTACGGCATTTTCGATGTATTCCGTTTGGAGTTTTTGTCCGTCTGTTTTTTCTTGTTCCGGTACGGGGACCCAGATATTATCGCCTTCTTTTAATCCGCCGGAGATTCCGGGGTTTATTTTTTCCAGTTCCTCTACTTTGATGCCGTGAGCCTTGGCGATGCTCCATTTGGTTTCTCCTTTGGATACCTTGTACATGGTGAGATGGTGGGGGGTTCCGTTCTTTTTTCCGTTCAGGGTAAAGTCACTTTTGTCCGGAATGACGATGGTTTGTCCCACTTTGAGTCCGTCTTTGATGTCAGGGTTCAGATCGATGAGGGATTGGATGGTGACATTGTATTTATGGGCGAGGCTGTACAGGGTATCCCCTTTTTTTACTTTGTAGGTTTTCCGGGTTACGGGTTTTTCCTCTTTGTCTTTTTTCTTTTTTTTATCCGGTTTTTTCTCGGTCAGCAATTGACCTTGGTATTTTTTGGTTTTCGGAACGATGAGGGTAGTGTTTTTTTCCGGATATTTTTCTACATCCGGGTTGAGGTTTTTTATGTCTTTGACCCTGCAACCTATTTTCGAAGCGATCATTTTCAGGCTTTCACCTTCTTTGACGATATAGGTGGTATATAGTAGTTCTTCCTGGGCGTGCATTTGCCCGGAAAATACGGGTGCCAAGAGTAGTACGAGTAGAGCGATGAGCCGGATTTGTTTCATTTTTCAGGTGGTATTTGGTGCAAAAGTAATGATTTTCATTTATTCCCATTCTATCGTGGCGGGTGGTTTGGAACTGATGTCATAGACCACCCTGTTGATACCTTTTACTTTGTTGATGATTTCGTTGGATATTTTTTTTAGAAAGCCGGGGGGTAATTCCGCCCAGTCAGCGGTCATGGCATCCGTGCTGGTGACCGCCCGCAGTACGACGGCATTTTCGTAGGTTCGCTCGTCACCCATTACCCCTACCGACCGGACGGGCAGTAGTATCACGGCGGCTTGCCATACTTTCCGGTACAGGTCGTTTTCTTTGAGTCCGTCGATGAAAATATTATCGGCTTCTTGTAGCATTTTTACTTTGTCAGCGGTAACTTCCCCCAGTATTCTGATAGCCAATCCGGGACCTGGGAAGGGGTGTTTGTACAATAGTTCGTCGCGGATGCCCAGGGTTTTGCCCAACTGTCTTACCTCGTCTTTGAACAGCATCCGGAGGGGTTCTACGATTTTCAGTTTCATCTTGTCGGGTAGTCCGCCGACATTGTGATGTGATTTGATGGTAGCGGTGGGACCGCCGGATACGGCGGATTCTACGACATCGGAGTAGATGGTGCCTTGTGCCAGCCATTTCACATCTTTGATTTTATGTGCTTCGTTGTCGAATACGTCTATAAACACGCTGCCTATTGTTTTACGTTTTTCTTCGGGGGCGTTTATCCCTTTCAGTGCGTTCAAAAAACGTGCCGAAGCATCTACTCCTGTGACGTTGAGCCCCATTCCTTCGTATTGAGCCAGTACGTCGTGGAATTCGTTTTTGCGTAGCAATCCGTTGTTGACGAATATGCAATGCAGGTTATTGCCGATGGCTTTTTGTAGCAATACCGCTGCCACGGTAGAGTCCACACCGCCGGACAGTCCGAGAACCACTTTGTCGTTACCCAGCCGGGCACGAAGGTCTTTGACGATACTTTCCACCAGGTGTTCGGGTGTATATTCCCGTTTCAAACCGGCGATTTTGGTCAGGAAATTTTCCAATAATTTCATTCCTTCTTCGGTGTGATATACTTCCGGGTGGAATTGGATGGCATAGGTATTTTCTCCTTCTATCCGGTAGGCGGCATTCTCCACATCGCGGGTACGGGCTACGGGGATGAATCCTTCCGGGAGTTCCATGATGGTGTCGCCGTGGCTCATCCAGACCGTGGAATTTTGGCGCAAGCCGTCGAACAGTTTGTCGCCTTCGTCGTAATGCAGGTGTGCGCGTCCGTATTCGCGTACTTTGGAAGCCTCTATCCGGGCACCTTCTTCGTGGGCGAGGTATTGGGCGCCGTAGCAGACTCCGAGGATGGGTTTTTTCTTTCTGATTTTCGACAGGTCTATCCTTGGGGCTCCGGGGTCGTAAACCGAATAGGGGCTTCCCGAGAGGATTACCGCCCCGTAAGCAGAGAGGTCGCCGGGCAGGTCGTAATAGGGGTATATTTCAC
>CAZQPD010000207.1:0-4001 GCA_964595235.1 uncultured Polaribacter sp. | reverse complement strand
AATAGTATGGAGCCAATGAGAGCGATTGAAAAAAAACTTTTTTTCATATGGATTTGATTTAATTATTTTTTCAGGTAAAAACGTCCGTTTTCCTCGAATACAACAGGCACTTCGGGGAAGTCTTGCCCGGTAAGTGTCCGTATCATTTTAAAAGCCGAGGCATTTGCGTCGATATGCGGGCATTCTGTTTTGGTCTGCCGGGCGGAAACCACCTTCCCTTCGATAAAATTGCCTTGACTGTCCACCGATATTTTGACGATAGGAGCATAGCCTTTGCTGCCGGACAGGCTGAACCTGCCGTAGGTACAAAAATTCCCGAGGCTGTAAGCGATAAATTTGTCTTTGTATATTTCAATAGCCCTGGGTACATGGGGTCCGTGTCCGAGTACAATATCGGCACCTGCGTCGATAACGGCGTGGGCAAAAGCATATACATTGCCACGGTTTTCACCGTAGAATGTTTCGGTTTTTCTCGTTACATGGGTATGTTTATCACCTTCGGCGCCCCCGTGAAAAGAAACGATGACGATATCGGCTTGTTCTGCCAGGGATTTTACTATTTCCACGGCATTATCTATATCCGTTAGTTTTACGGTATCGCGATTGGGGGCAAAAGCACAAAAACCATAGGTGATGCTGTCTTTTTCGAAAACGGCGGTTTCATTGCCGTAAACCCCGGCGTATTTGATTTGGTACCGGTCGAGGTTCTTTTTGGTATTTTCTATACCGGTTCTGCCGAAGTCCCCTATATGGTTATTAGCGATACTCACCAGGTCGAAACCGGCGGTATTGAGATATTCTGCCAGGTATGAAGGCATGCGGAACGAATAACATTTGTCAGGGTCTTTGCAATGTTTGGCATTTTTTCCCGTATCTGAAATGCAGCCTTCCAAATTTCCGAACAGTAAATCGGCAGACTGCAGTTCATCCAGTACACCTTCGAAAGGGTTTTTTCCTTTGGGTGGCAGGTATTTTTCCGAAGGAAAAGCCGTTCCCATCATGATATCACCTACTGCCGCTATGCGGATGGTATCTTTTTTCTGAGCCAGGATTATTGTTGTGGAAAATAATATGAACAGAAAAATAAGTTTTCGTTTCATGATAATGGTTTTATCCTGAATATACACCTTTGTCAATGGTGTATTTACAAACAACTTGCCAAAAGTACAATTTATTGATAAACTACCAAATTTATGCATGAAGTCCGTTCAAAAAAAATGAATTTTTTACGGTGTATCATGTCCTGATTGTTAAACAGGAAAAGAGGGATTTCCCCACCCACCCACCCCCAAAAAACTTCCGGATGTACACATCCGGAAGTTTTTTTATTGTTTTTAAAAAGCTGACAACCAGTTTTTCAGCAATTTTTTTATTCGATTTTACACATTAGAAAGCCGTTCGCTTTCAGCCGGGATATTTTTGTTCTGAAATTCACGGAAACGAAGTAGTGTACTATACTTATGTCACATATTATCCGGAGGAAAAAAGATTTGATGTAGGGGTTACCAAAAACCTCGAACGCCGGAAAAAAATTTTATGCGGACAGCATTCCGGTTGCCGGATGGTGTATTATGAAATTTTCCCGGAGAGTACGGCTGCGACAAGGCGTGAGAATCAGTTATCCGGCTTGCCGCAGAAGGTGTTACGTGAATGGGTATTGGAAAACAACCCGGAACTGGTCGATTTAGTCCGCTCCGGAGTATAATAATTATTGATGATGAACAACAAGAATTATCAAAACGTTTTACCTGTCTTACCGGATAGCCCCCGCATCAGGGTTTATCCTTTTGCGTCCGGCAGGTTACGGTATCTTTTTCATTATGTCCGGCACGGCATAAAACGTATTGGCTTACTACTGGTTTCCGGGTTGATGTATTTTGCGGTACCAGCGCAAGATTTGACGCATTTCAGTCAAAACACTTCCTCATTTAGCGGAAGCGTCAGTACCATGGCAGGTTTTTATAATGCTTCGGGTATGGAACCGCGGCGGGACCCGTTCAACGGGGTTATCAGCGGGAATTTCAATGTCAACCTCAAAGGTTTCGACATGCCTTTTTCCTTTGTATATAGCAATCAAAATAAATCTTTCCGTCAGCCGTTCAACCAATTCGGCTTATCGCCCAAATATAAATGGGTGACCTTGCATTTGGGATACAGGAATGTGAATTTTTCCAAATACGTATTGGGGAGTCATACATTTTTCGGTATCGGAACCGAGTTGAATCCCGGTAAGTTCCGGTTCGGCTTGGTATATGGTAGGCTCAAAAGGGCGACGAACAAGGCTGTAAACGTCTTTCATCCGCAGAACGATACCCTGTCGGATTACAAGCGTAAGATGGTGAGTATGAAAATCGGAGTGGGGACTTCCAAAAATTATTTTGATATCAACCTGCTCAAAGCCGTGGATGATTCCACTTCCGTGGGTGAGGAGTTCCGGCAGGAAGGCATTTTTCCCGAGGCGAATTTGGTCGCCGGTGTTCATGGAAAAATCGGTATAGCGGAGAATTTGTCTTTCGAAACCGAAGCTGCATACAGCATCTATACCGCCAATCAAAATTCCGCCGTAGAATTCGATTTGCCCGGATTTGCCGGAAAAATCATCCCCATAAACCTTTCCACACGGGGGCATTTGGCTGTGGAAAGCAAGCTGGATTATCGCGACAAGAAAGGTCTCAACCTCGGACTCCACTACCGGCGTATCGATCCGGACTACCGCTCCATGGGCACCTATTTTATTCAAAATGACGTGGAGAATTATACCCTGAAAACCGGATTTACGGCATTGAAAAACAAAATGCAAGTGGGTGGGAGCATCGGACTGGAACGGAACAACCTGAAATCGGCGCGCAATGCCACCACACACAAAACCATCGGTTCGCTCAATATCAATTATAACCCCACCACGAAATTCGGTATCACCGCCAATTATTCCAATTACAGCATCAACCAACAAGCCGGCAGGGTACAAATAGCCGACTCCGTCAAGCTCTACCAGACCAACGGAAGCCTGACACTTGCACCTCATTTTTCTTTCCAAAACAAAAACAAGAATCTTACCCATTACATCTCTTTGACTTATACGCAAATGCATCTGTCCGACAAGAACCCGCAATCCGTATATCAAAATAATTTTACTACGACAAACAACATCTTATCTTACAATTTAGGCTTCGCCAAATCCCGGATAAACGTATCCACGAGTATGCAATACAATAAAATCCGGATGGTCAACAGCACCAGTACCAACAAGGGAATGAGCTTGGCGGTAAACAAACGACTGAAAAAACCTTCTATGTCACTGACCTTGAATCTCAATTACTTACAGCAAACCGGTGAACTGCAATCCACCCATAGCTTGACACCGGGATTGAATATCACAACCGTAATAAAAAAACAGCATCAAATCAGATTTAAAATCAATATGATAACAAACCGGAACGATTTGTCCGGTACCTCTACTACCGAACAGTTCGCTGATTTGAGATATGTATTTAATTTTTAATATCTTATAACTATGAAAAAAATTGTATTAAATTTCTTAAAAATTCTCGTTGGGCTCGCTTCATTGCTGGTTGTCCCATCTTTATCCGCGCAAAATCAAGTGATGGTTCAGGCGGTAGTTCTGCCTCCTTATAGCACGGATTTTTCTTATTATACAGACCATCCCGGTAAGCTGCAAGTGAGTTTTACCAACCTCACGGGCAGTAACCTCGAAGTCTATATCCACGGCAGGCTTACCGGTGACAACGGGGTGGAAATACGTACCGATCCGGCTTTCAAAATGCCTTTTCCGGTGGAAATAGCCGCGGGGATGGTCTATCAACTCACTCCTTCCAATATCGAAGATGTCTTTTCCGCCGATCACTTGTTATATACCGGTATTACAGAGAACCAATTGATTCAAATGGGCGGACTTCCCGAAGGGAATTATCAATTTTGCTTCGATGTATATGACTATAATACCGGGCAATTACTCTCGAACCCGCAAGCGAATTGTAGCA
>CAZQPD010000206.1:0-6538 GCA_964595235.1 uncultured Polaribacter sp. | reverse complement strand
CATTTTCTTAACGCTCTGCCCTACAAATTAAAAAATTCAGGCACTTCTGTGATTTTCAGCAGACCCTAATGATTTCCGGCAGACCGGAAATTTGTCTGTTCTAGAAATACTTATACCTCCTTACTTTGGCGATGTGTTTTGCCAAGCGGATGACCTGGTGCGCATAGCCGTATTCGTTATCATACCATACGTATAGAACGACTTTGTTGTCCTTGACCGATGCCTTGGTTGCCTTGCTGTCGTAGATGGCAGGTGCAGCCACACCCACGATATCGGAGGATACCAGTTCGTTGTTCAACGAATACTTGATTTGTTCCACCAGATTACCGTCTAATGCGTATCTCTTGATAGTTTCGTTGATTTCATCCACCGTGGCGGGTTTTTCCAAAATCAGGTTGAGTACCGCCAGGGAACCGTTGGGTACGGGGACCCGGATGGCACTTGATGTGAGTTTTCCTTCGAGTGAAGGAACGGCTTTGGCTACCGCCGAACCGGCTCCGGTGGTGGTAATTACCATATTGATTGCGGCAGCACGCCCTCTACGGTATTTCTTATGAAAATTATCCACCAGGTTCTGGTCATTGGTATAGGAGTGGATGGTTTCCAAATGCCCTTGGCGAATCCCGTAAGTCTGTTCCACGGCATACAATACCGGGGTAATGGCATTGGTCGTACAGGAAGCCGCCGAGAATATGTCGGTATTGTCCACATCGAGGGTATCTTCATTCACTCCAAAAACAATATTAGGAATATTCCCCTTGCCCGGAGCGGTGAGCAACACCTTGGATACGCCTTTTGATTTCAGGTGCAAGCCCAATCCTTCTTCATCCCTCCATACTCCCGTATTATCGATGACCAACGCATCTTTGATACCGTACTGTGTATAATCGATGCTGCCGGGAGAGTCGGAACTGATCATGTGAACGGTGATACCGTTAATAATCAGGGCGGGTTTGCCTGTATCCACTATGACCGTACCGGGAAAATCATCGTGTACCGAATCATCGCGAAGCAATGAAGCCCTTTTTTCCAGGGTGGTTTCATCGAGTTTGCCACGGGTAACGATGGCGCGCAATCTCAATTGACTCCCTTTTCCTGTTTGAATCATCAATTCCCTGGCGAGTAACCTGCCTATTCGTCCGAATCCGTACAGAATCACGTCGCGGGGGGCGAATGCCTTGGATTTCTTGGCTTCGGACAAGGCGGAACCTACGTATTCCGCCAGGTTATCCTTGCCGCTGATGATATATTCATAAGACAATTTACCGATATCGATACGTGAAGGAGGCAGCTCCATCCCGTGGATGACCTTTGCCACGTCGAGTACGCCGAATACATTGATCGGTTTTTCGACAAACCGCCGTGCCGACTCCGTCAAATGCAATATTTCGCTTACATTCTGGTCGAATAGCGGATTGCGGAACAATACCAATTCTATGGATTTATCGTACCACAAATCACTTACAATCTTTACCAATTCAATAGCCGCACGGCTTTTCGAAGCCTGTTGTTCCAATTCTTTTTCATAGGAAATTTTTGTTGCCATAACGAGATTTTTTTATTTTGGTTAATGAATATTGTTTTACATTTATACAAAAAACGCCTGCAAAAGAGCAGGCGCCGGTTATCAGTCTCTCAATATAGCCCTCGAGATGACGATTTGTTGTATCTCGGAGGTGCCTTCGTAGATTTGGGTGATTTTGGCATCCCGCATCATACGTTCTACGTGGTATTCGCGTACATAGCCGTATCCGCCGTGTATCTGTACGGCTTCGGTAGTCACACGCATAGCCATTTCGGCGGCATAGTATTTTGCCATGGCACCCGACAGATCGTAAGAGTTTCCTTGATCCTTATCCCATGCGGCTTTGTAGATCAAGTAGCGCGCCGCTTCGATTCCGGTTTTCATGTCCGCGAGTTTGAATGCAATGGCTTGGTGGTTGGCGATTTCGGTTCCGAAGGCTTTGCGCTCTTTGCTGTATTGCAATGCGCGTTCATATGCACCTTCGGCGATACCGAGTGCCTGTGCGGCGATGCCTATGCGTCCGCCCGAGAGGGTTTTCATAGCGAATTTGAACCCGAACCCGTCTTCTCCGATGCGGTTTTCCTTCGGAACCTTCACATCGGTAAAGAGAAGTGAATGTGTATCGGAGCCACGAATACCCATTTTGTTTTCTTTGGGACCAATTTCGAAGCCTTCCATACCTTTCTCTACGATAAAGGCATTGATGCCCCGGTGTCCTTTCTCGGGATGGGTATGGGCGATGACGAGGTATATATCTGCCGTCTTACCATTGGTTATCCAGTTTTTGGTACCGTTGAGCAGGTAATAGTCGCCTTTGTCTTCGGCGGTGGTTCTCTGCTTGGTCGCATCGCTCCCCGCTTCGGGTTCGCTCAATGCAAAAGCACCGATGACCTCCCCGGTGGCAAGACGGGTCAGGTATTTTTGTTTTTGTTCTTCGGTGCCGTACTTTTCCAGTCCCCAGCATACCAGTGAATTATTCACTGACATCACCACTGCTGCAGAGGCATCGACCTTGGCGATTTCCACCATGGCGAGTACGTAGGACAGGGTATCCATACCACCGCCTCCGTATTCGGGGGAAACCATCATCCCGAGGAAGCCCATTTCCGCCATCTTCTTGATTTGCTCTGTGGGAAATTTTGCCGATTCGTCCCTTTCTATCACACCGGGAAGCAGTTCGGCTTGGGCAAAATCCCGTGCCGCTTCTTGTATCATCTGTTGTTCTTCTGTAAGCTTGAAATCCATAATATCTGTGTTTTATCGATTAATCTTTCAATATCTGACGGGCAATTACGAGTTTTTGTATTTCGGTGGTGCCTTCACCGATGGTAGTGAGCTTGGCATCGCGGTAGAATTTCTCTACGGGAAAATCTTTGGTATAACCGTACCCGCCGTGTATCTGAACGGCATCGGTAGCGACCCTGACGGCTACTTCCGAGGCATACATCTTTGCCATAGCGCCGAGTTTGGTCATTCGTTCTCCCCGTTCTTTGAGTTCGGCAGCACGGTGCAACAGGAGTTCGGCGGCTTGAATTTCAGTCGCCATATCAGCGAGTTTGAACGATATGGCTTGAAAATCTGCAATTCTCCTACCGAACTGTTCGCGTTCTTTGGCGTATTTCACCGATGCTTCCAAGCTGCCTTTGGCTATTCCCAGGGCGAGGGCGCCTATGGAAATACGTCCGCCGTCGAGAACTTTCAGGGCTTGGACGAAGCCGTCACCCACTTCTCCCAATATTTGCTCCTTATGTACCCGGCAGTTGTCGAACACCAATTCGGCGGTTTCGGAAGCGCGCATACCGAGTTTGTTTTCTTTCTTTCCGTGGGTAAATCCGGGGGTACCTTTTTCGACGATAAATGCGGTCACTCCCCGCTTATCGCCTTTTTCTCCGGTACGGGCAAGTACCACCGCCACTTGTCCCGATATACCGTGTGTGATGAAATTTTTGGCTCCGTTCAGTATGTAATAATCCCCGTCGGGGACGGCGGTTGTGGACATATTACCCGCATCCGAACCCGTATTGTGTTCGGTAAGTCCCCAGGCGCCTATCCATTCGCCGGAAGCGAGCTTGGGCAGGTATTTTTGTTTTTGTTCTTCATTTCCAAAAGCGAGTATGTGCCCCGTGCATAATGAATTATGGGCAGCGACGGAAAGTCCGATAGAACCGTCCACCTTCGAGAGTTCTTCGATGATACGGATATAGTCGTGGTAATTCAATTCCGAACCACCGTACCGCCCGGGTACGAGGACTCCCATCAAGCCCATTTCGCCCAGCTCGTGAAAGAGTTCTACGGGAAAAATCTGCTCTTCGTCCCAAGTCATCATACGGGGGCGTATCCTGCGATCGGCAAAATCCCTGATGGATTGTATGATAAGCTCTTGGGTTTCAGTAATATCGTATGACATATTTCTTTTCCGGTTAGTCTGTTATTCCGCTTTCAAATATAGGATAATTCTATCGAATTTTTCCACGGGAAAACCTCTTATTTTTTTCAATTCTTCCATAGATTGAATTTCAGCCACTTCGTCGCGGTAATCGAACAACAATTTGGTCAATTCATAATCCATATAAGGCAGATGCAAAACCTGCCGGAACGTTGCCGTGTTAATGTTTATTTTTTCGATCCCGGGCGGGGTTATCACGTGGTAGTACTTCAACACTTCGGCAGCGGTTTCTTCCGGAAGCCCCCATACTTCATAGAGTTGGTCGTCATAAGAATATCCTTTCAGTTTTTTTCTGTATTTGACGATTCTCGTGGAGAGCACCTTGCCTATGCCTTTGATACGCATCAGGTCATCGATGGTGGCGGTATTGATATCACCGGGTACTGCGGGAGGCTTATCTTTGGGAGTAGCCACCGGTTTTCCCGGAACTGCATTTCGCGGAAGCGGTTTATTCTTTTTCTGACGGGCAATGACCCATCCGGGAAATTTAAAATATGGTATCAAGCGCTGTAACACGGAATCCGAAACGCCGCTAATACGCTGAAATTCAGCAGGTGAGTTGATATATTTTCCCGCACGGCGGTGTGCGAGCAGCCGGCGGGTTTGCTCTGCGGTCAACCCCAATCGTGCGGCTTTATAGCCGGTGATAAAACTGGGATTGAACGGGCGGATGCTATCGCGCAAGGCTTTTTCCACCTTCCGGACCGAGTCGTATTTATGCTGTAAGGAAGCCAATAATACCGTATCCAGTGGGATGTTTACGTTTTCACTGCTTTTGAGCAACAAAGGCATGAAGCGATAAAAAGCATGTAGCAGGATTATCATCGCGGAGAGCATTACTATTCCTCTCATTTTACGCCGGCTATATCGCTCCGGATTGTTCATCGCTACTTTATCAATTCATTACGGATTAGATTTTTTTCGTTTTTCCGGGCCGCCGTCATACAATCCCTTTTTCCATTCCGACAAGAGTTTTCCGGCGGCTTCGTACGGGGTGATATGTCTGTCTTTAATCTGTTGTTGTATATTTTGTATTTCCTTTTTTACCAGTGGGTTATTATAAAATTCCGACAAAATCCCGTTGTCGAGTGTCTCGTGAAACCAGTAGGTATCCTGACGTATTCTTTTTTCCTCAAATGCTCCGGATTCCCCGGATAAAGCCAAATAGTCCTCTATCGCCTTCCACACTTCATCTATTCCGGTATTTCCGGTAGAACTCGCCAGAAGCACGGGTACTTTCCACCCACCGGGCTTCGGGGGGAACAGTTGCAGAGCATTGGAAAAAATCCTTTGTGCTGTCTGTGCGGCATGAATGTTATCGCCATCGGCTTTGTGAATAACAATGGCATCCGCCATTTCAATAATCCCCCGTTTGATTCCCTGCAATTCATCACCGGCACCGGCGAGTTTCAGCAAGAGGAAAAAATCCGTCATGGCATGTACGGCGGTTTCGCTCTGCCCTACCCCCACCGTTTCTATGAGCACCACATCGAAGCCTGCCGCTTCGCACAATAGAATGGTTTCCCTGGTTTTGCGGTGTACACCACCCGGATTATTTCCCGATGCGGAAGGACGGATATATACATTGGGGTTCCGGCTCAATGCCGTCATTCGCGTCTTGTCGCCCAAAATACTCCCCCCTGTGATTCCGCTGGAAGGATCTACCGCCAATACCGCTACTTTATGACCTTTTTCCGTGAGCAATTGCCCCAATGCATCGATAAACGTACTCTTCCCCACCCCCGGAACTCCTGTAATGCCTACCCTGATACTATTTCCGCTATGCGGCAATACGGCATGTATCAGCTCACGGGCTTGTTCACGGTGTATTGGGCGGTTGCTTTCTATCAATGTGATAGCCCTGCTCAACAGTCCGGTATCACCCGACAATACGCCTTTTATAAGTACACCGGTATCATCCTTACGGTATTTGCCAGAATAAGTGGGATTGATGACCGGCGGTGTGCTACCGCCGGGTTTTTCGGAAAGGGTTTCCGGCTTATGTCGGTCTTTTTCAGTCAAGGCTTTGAATCATATTTCGACAAAATTAATCAAATGTTTTGAAAAAAAAGAACCGGCATTGTAACCTTTTCGGAAAAATTACGTATATGTAGGTGAACGGAACCCAAATCAATCTATCGCTAATGAGACAACTCAAAATCACCAAACAGGTTACCAACAGGGAGACCGCCTCGTTGGACAAATACCTGCAAGAGATCGGTAAAGTCGATCTCATCACTGCCGAAGAGGAAGTGGAATTGGCACAACGCATCAAAGCCGGCGACCAAGCCGCATTGGAAAAACTCACCAAAGCCAACCTCCGTTTCGTCGTATCGGTATCCAAACAATACCAAAACCAAGGGCTTACCTTGCCCGACCTCATCAATGAGGGCAATCTCGGTCTTATCAAAGCGGCAAAACGCTTCGACGAGACCCGCGGATTTAAATTTATCTCCTATGCAGTATGGTGGATACGCCAATCCATCCTGCAGGCACTAGCCGAACAGTCCCGTATCGTCCGGCTTCCGCTCAATAAAATAGGCTCGATAAACAAAATCAACAAAATG
>CAZQPD010000205.1:0-5607 GCA_964595235.1 uncultured Polaribacter sp. | reverse complement strand
GACGTTCGCCGGAGCTGCCGGAAGTCTATATTTTATTTTGAACCACAACTTTACCCCTGCCGGAAAAGACACGGTTACCGGTGTGGAACAGATAGGTGAGGGACTACTCTCTACCGGAGAGAACGGATATATATTGCCGTTCGAAGTCATCAGTATCTTGCTGCTGGCTGCCATGATAGGAGCGATTATCATCTCGAAAGGAAGGGAACTCGAAGACAAGGAACATCCCAATTCATCACATAACAAAACCGAATAACGTCATGATAGCACAGGTAAGTATATATGAGATAATGACATTGAGCACGTTGTTGTTCTTTATCGGGTTGTACGGATTTCTCACCCGTAAGAATCTGATAGCCATGCTGATGTCCATTGAGCTGTTGCTCAATGCATCGGTAATAAATTTCGTGGTGGTAAACAAGTATTTGTATCCCGGTTTGCTGCAAGGTGTGTATTTTTCGATATTTATCATTGCCGTGGCGGCGGCTGAAACGGCATTGGGAATATCTATCATCATCAACTTGTACCGGCTGCGCAAATCGGTAAAAATTTCGGAGACCGAAACGATGAAATATTGAGTATTTTATTTGGAAATAAACTTATTGAAATATGGATTTTTCAAACACCCAATTCATCCTTATCATTCCCTTTGTAGTATTCGTGCTGCTGGGGGCATTTTATAACAGGATAAAACCTGCCGTATCGGGTTGGATCGGTGTTGCCGGTTTGGCGGCGGTCGCCGTTTTGTCATACGGAACGGCAATCCGGTATTTTTTATACAGTCCCAAGACGGATGAAGGGGCTTATCAGACTTTCTACGGATTCAAGACCACCTGGATGCAGTTCTCCGGTAATTTATCGATAGATATGGGCATCCTCCTGGACCCCATTTCGGTGATGATGCTCGTAGTGGTATCTACCATTTCCCTGATGGTACATTTTTACAGCCGGGGATATATGAAGGGAGATCCGGGATATACCAAGTTTTTCGCCTATTTATCTCTTTTTACTTTCTCCATGATGGGTTTGGTATTGGCGACCAATCTATTCCAGATATACATATTCTGGGAGTTAGTAGGGGTGTCGTCATTCTTGCTCATCGGATATTATTATGACAAACCTTCGGCAGTAGCGGCGGCAAAGAAAGCATTTATCGTAACCCGGTTTGCCGATTTTGGATTTTTGATAGGAATAATACTGATGGGATATTACGGGGGAAGTTTCGATTTTGTAACCCTGAACAACCCGGAGGGGGCAGCTATTACCCATTGGGCATCGGCTAGTTTTATGGGTATGTCGGTGATTACCTGGGCGCTGATATTGATGTTTATGGGTGGTGCCGGTAAGTCGGCGATGTTTCCGCTGCATATCTGGCTGCCCGATGCCATGGAGGGTCCTACGCCCGTATCGGCTTTGATACATGCTGCTACCATGGTGGTGGCAGGGGTATATCTGGTAGCGCGGATGTTCCCCATGTACTATTTCGTAGAAGGCGGAATAGCCTTGAAGGTCGTGGCATGGGTAGGAGCCTTTTCCTCATTGTTCGCCGCAATTATTGCACTGACCCAATACGACATCAAGCGGGTGTTGGCATTTTCGACTATGTCGCAAATAGGTTATATGATGCTGGCACTCGGCGTGTCCGGATATGAAGGGCATGAGGGATTGGGATATATGGCATCCATGTGGCATTTGTTTACACATGCCATGTTCAAAGCTTTATTGTTCCTGGCGGCCGGTTCGGTGATTCATGCCGTGCACAGTAATTTCATGCAAGACATGGGCGGATTGCGCAAATATATGCCCATCACGAATTTGACTTTTTTGATAGCGGCGCTTTCCATTTCCGGATTTCCGTTTACCGCCGGTTTTTTCAGCAAAGATGAAATCCTGGCGGCGGCTTTTGAGCATAACAAACCCATTTATTTCATCACCTTGTTTGTAGCCGGATTGACGGCATTCTATATGTTCCGGTTGTATTTCAGCATATTCTGGGGTAAGGAAAAAGAATACGATGAAGGGCACAAACCCCATGAATCCCCTTGGACAATGACTATCCCGCTGGTATTCCTGGCGGTGATGAGTATCATCACGGGGTACATCCCGTTTAGCGAATATGTAAGCGCCGATAAGATGGGCTTCCACGGACATATCAATTGGGGAATGGCTTCTATCGCCATCGCCGTGGGATTGACAGGAATTGCCTTGGCTTGGTTGTTCTACAAAAAACCCACCGGCTACCCCGCCAAGGTCAGCGCTTCTTTCGGACGGTTCTACAAATGGGCATACCATAAGTTCTATTTCGATGAATTGTACCTGTTCATCACCAAGGAAATCATTTTCAAGCGTATATCAGCACCCTTTGCTTGGTTCGACCGTCATGTAGTGGACGGTACGATGAATTTGATAGGAAACGGCACCGTGCAAATTTCCAAATGGATCAAAGGTTTGCAGTCCGGAAAAGTACAGGATTATGCCTTGGCATTTGCCACCGGCGTATTTATATTGGTATTAATCGTATTATACAGTTAATCAAATGGATATATTAACTATATTGTTTATCGTACCCTCCTTGACAGCTTTGGTTTTGATGTTTACCAAAGGCTTGAAAAGTGCCCGTATGGTCGCTATGGGAGGAATGCTGTTACAGACGTTAATGGCTGTGAACTTACTGTTCGCATATTACAAGGCAAAGGCAGCCAATCCGGATGCCGTGATGCAATTTACCCGCGATGTGGTATGGTTCGAACCTTTGAACATTCACTACGCTATCGGGGTGGACGGCATTTCTGTATTGATGATTATCCTCACGGCGGTAGTGGGATTAGCCGGGGTGTTTATTTCCTGGAAGATAGATGATATGCCCAAGGAGTTTTTCGTTACTTTTATGGTATTGGCAGCCGGGGTGTTCGGGTTTTTTATTTCCTTGGACTTGTTTACAATGTTTGTGTTCTACGAGATAGCGGTCATTCCGATGTTTTTGCTCATAGGGATATGGGGTAGCGGTCCCCGTGAATACGCCGCTATGAAGTTGACATTGATGCTAATGGGTGCTTCGGCGTTGTTGTTGGTTGCTATTTTGGGATTGTATTTCAGTTCCGGTGCGGACGGTGGTGCTTATACTTTTAATATTTTTGAAATATCCAAAGTACGGATTCCCGAAGCCACACAGCGGTTATTTTTCCCGTTGGCATTCATAGGTTTCGGCGCTATCGGAGCGCTGTTCCCGTTCCATACTTGGTCCCCCGACGGTCATGCTTCGGCACCTACGGCGGTATCCATGTTGCACGCCGGAGTGTTGATGAAATTGGGTGGATACGGCATTTTCCGGGTGGTAATGTTCTTACTTCCCGCAGGGGCGGCATATTGGAGTAATTTCTTTATCGTTTTGGCAGTCATCGGTGTATTGTACGGGGCATTAGCTGCCATCAAGCAAACCGATTTGAAATACATCAACGCATATTCATCCGTGAGTCATTTGGGTATGGTACTTTTTGCCTTGTTGATGCTCAACAAAACGGCATGGACGGGTGCTATGTTACAGTCCCTCTCGCACGGATTCATGACAGCACTTTTCTTTGCCCTGATAGGGATGATATACGGTAGAACCCATACACGGGATGCTACGAAGATGGGCGGACTGCTCAAAGTGATACCGTTTATATCGATGATATATGTAATGGCGGGATTGGCTTCGCTCGGACTGCCCGGGATGAGCGGGTTCGTATCGGAGATGAACATATTCGTCGGGGCTTTCAAGCATAGTGATACTTTTCACCGGGTGGCTTCCATCCTGGTGGTATCTGCCATTGTGGTGACGGCGGTATATATCCTGCGTGTGGTAGGCATGATGCTGATGGGCCCTGTCAGGGACGAATCATACCGTGAATTGCCGAATGCCACTTGGTTCGAAAGAACGGGCATTTACTTACTGATGATTCCCGTATTGGGAATAGGATTATTGCCGCTTTGGCTTACGGAATTGATACAGGAGAGTATCATGCCGTTTCTCGAAAAATTATTATAGACAAAAAAAACACGTGATACCATGATACAATTTTTGCTCATGCGACATGAAATCAGCCTGTTGTTGATATTTGTCATCTTGCTGGTATGGGAGATTTTCAGCGGTGATAAACAACGGCAAGCGGGAATATATTTTGCACTGGCTTTGTTTGCCGTGCATACCCTTGTTGGATTTTTGCCCATGGATGAGGGCAGTCTTTTCGGTGGGAGTTTTCATACAAGCGGGATGATACACTTGTTCAAGAATGTATTGAATGCAGGCGTGCTGATCGTATTATTACAATCCATGGATTGGCTGAAAGACAAGGTAGTGCATTACCGCAAAACCAATGAATTTTTCCTGCTGTTATTCGCTTCGCTGATGGGTATGTACTATATGGTTTCGGCGGGGGAATTCCTGATGTTCTACTTGGGGTTGGAATTATCCACTTTGCCTCTGATAGGTTTGGTGGCATATCACACCTATTCGTTCAAGGGAACCGAAGCGGCGGTAAAACTCATCTTGTCGGCGGCATTGGCTTCGGGGACTTCCCTGTTCGGATTGAGTATGCTATATGCCACGGGGGGTGATTTGACTTTTGCCGGGATGGCGTCGAACTTGAAGTTTTCGCCTTTGGCTGTAATGGGACTGGCTTTCATGTTCTCCGGTATCGGCTTTAAGATATCCTTGGCACCATTTCATTTCTGGACTGCCGATGTATATGAAGGAGCTCCGACGGGAATTACTTCTTACCTTTCCGTGATATCGAAAGCTTCGGCTGTTTTCATACTGATGACTTTGTTATTCACCGTATTCCCGGTGCTCACCCCTTGGTGGCGGTATATGGTATGGTGGGTGGCTGTGTTGACGATGTTCGTAGGAAATCTCTTTGCATTGCGCCAACAGAATATGAAACGCTTTTTGGCATTTTCATCGGTAGCGCAAGCGGGATTTATGATGATGGGTATTATTAACGCCGATACATTGGGTTATACTTCTGTGGTTTATTTCCTTTTGATTTATATTTTTTCGAATCTCGGAGCTTTCGGTGTGGTACAAGCTATTGAGAATGAGACGGGCAAGGTAAATATGGAGGATTATACCGGGCTGTACCGGACGAATCCGAAATTATCACTTGTGCTGTTGCTTTCTTTGTTTTCATTGGCAGGTATTCCGCCATTGGCGGGATTTTTCGGTAAATTTTTCCTCTACACGGCAGCTGCGCAGAAAGGCTATTACCTGCTCGTATTCCTGGGGGTGGTCAATGTAACCATATCATTGTATTACTACTTATTACCTGTGCGGGCGATGTTCTTACGAAAGAGCGAGAACCCCATCCCGCATTTCGAGAGCCGCCCGGGTATGCGTATTGCCCTGGTGATTATCGTAGTGGGTTTGTTGCTTCTAGGATTGTTCAGTCCTTTGTACGAATATATCAGTGAATTGAGTACCCGTATTTTATAACCTTTCAAAAAACTTTTCGGATATGACGACATTTTCAGGAAAACATCAATTCGGATCCATCGGTGACCAACGGGTAACGTTCGTCGAGAAAAAAATACCGGAAAAACGGATGAAATTCCTCAAAGAATTGTTGGAAC
>CAZQPD010000204.1:0-7581 GCA_964595235.1 uncultured Polaribacter sp. | reverse complement strand
GGAGTATATAACGGATGCGAAGGGGTACGCGAACGCGAAGAACTCGCCATGGATGCCGGTGCCGATTGCCTCATCGAAATGAACAAAATCAACCACTTCATCGGCATGTATCCCATCGTTCAAGGGGTAAACGATGTAAACGAATTCGGAGAACATGTAAAATACCCCGTATATGCCGGCGACAGCATCCCCGACAACGAAATTCCCAAAGCCCTGAAAGTACTCGACGGCATCATGCGAAATGCCCACTTAGCCTTTATCATACTCGCCGTATTCGGACTGGCTTTCGTCTTGGTATCCAGAAAAAAACTTTCCGGACTTGCAATACTTACCGGTTTAGCACCACTGTACTTCTTAATAGTATATGTGTATTACCTACGTTGGTACGGTCATAATCTCGGATTGCACGGGGGTGGTGCCTTCAGCGGTATCAAACCCTTTATGCCCACCGTGCTCGGCGAAGGCAAAGTAGCCCAATTCACCACCATGTCATATCCTTACATAGGATTCTTTGTAGGAGTGGCAGGACTGGTATTGATGCTACTCGCTATCAGTTTTAAGAAAAAATATCTAGCTGAAGAAAATAAATCATAGCTGATATTTGTCAATAATAGCTTATCTTTGTCCCTAACCCTAATTCAGGGTACAATCCGGGTTTGTATGAAAAAAACATTCGCATCGGTCATATTGTCCCTATCAGTCCTTTTTCACGTTTCCGGGCAGATAGACCCTTCGTACAAACCCGGTCTGTCAACAGAAATTCAAGGATACACGGGGAATAGTGATAAAATAACACCCTTACAACCCCTGCTCGACCGGCTTTCGCCGGGTGATACATTACGCCTCGAAGAAGGCATTTACTACGGACCCGCCCATATCAAAACCCCACGCGTGTGTATAGACGGACAAGGCATAAGCACCATCACGGGCAGGGGATTGAAATCGGTCCTGTATATCGATGCCGACAGCGTAACCGTCATGAATAATCATCTGGTAGAATCCGGCGATTCACCCGACAGGATAGATTGCGCCATCAAAGTCACCAAAGCCAATTATTTTCAAATCATAAACAACAGAATCGAAGAAACCCTGTTCGGTATCGATATATTCTGGTCGGAACACGGGCTTGTCCTGCATAACGACATTACCTCCATTTCACGCAAAGAAAAAGGACTCAAAGGCGACGCCATCAGACTGTGGTATTCCAAGAACAACAAAGTACAAGAAAACTCTTGGCACGAAGTCCGTGATATGGTGGTATGGTACTCGTCGGACAATCATTTTGTCGGAAATTTCGGTAAGGGCAACCGCTATAGCATCCATTTCATGTACTCGCACAACAACCAGATATCACACAATCATTTCACCGAATCATCCACCGGTATCTTTCTGATGTACAGCGAAAAAACCATCATGAACAACAACCTGATAGAAAATTCACAAGGAACCACAGGTATGTGCCTGGGTATGAAAGAAACCTCGTCGAACCAGATTATCGACAACCGTTTTATCTACTCTGCCCGGGGAATCTATATCGATGTCTCGCCTTTCGTACCGTGGAAGACGAATACCCTGTCGGGAAATGAAATCGCTTTCTGCAATACGGGTATCGAATTTCTGAAAGACCAGGAAGGCAATATCTTTACGGACAATATGTTTCACGACAATCTCACCCAAGTATTTATCCAAGGCGGCGGTACCGCCAACCGGAACAAATGGATAGGGAATTACTGGGGGGATTATGCCGGATACGACAAGGACGGGGACAATATCGGGGACTTCCCCCACCGGATATACGAATACCATGCCCGGCTGTGGAAGTTCAAACCCGACGTCAAATATTTCTACGGCTCGCCCATCTTGTTCGTATTGGATTATTTGGAGAAATTAGCCCCGTTTTCCAAACCCCAATTCATTCTGAAAGACAAAAAACCCGTATTCAATCTGAAAAAATTCAAGGAAAAACGCCGGTCCCAATGGGGCGGGCAGAATAACGAATAAACCATCCGAACCATGGCTGTAAACACACCCAAATTCGACCGAAGGAGCTTTCTCAAAGCCGGCGCCACCGCCGTCGCCTCAATGGCAGTGGTCGGAAGCGCAGCTTATATGCTCAAAGACAAGAGAAGCCTGCAAGAAAAAGGCTTACTTCGCCCACCCGGGTCAATAGACGAAGAGGATTTCCTCTTTGCTTGTATCAAATGCGGACTCTGTGTACAGATATGTCCCATCCAGGCTATTGATTTGGCGGATTGGAACGACGGATTGGCATACGGAACCCCGTATATCAATGCCGATGCACAAGCCTGCGACTTCTCATGCGACGCCATACAATGTGCGGAAACATGCCCCACGGCTGCCATTGATTTCAAAATTTTCAAAAAAGCCGGAAACGAAGCCGTATCGGCATTGTACGCCAAATACGACAACCATTTACCCGAAGGGGTCAATCCGTTCTCTACCCAAATCGACGCCATGAAACGCGCCGGAAAAATGGGAATAGCTGAAATGGCTGATACCGGTTCCTGCCTGGCACATCAAGGCAAAGGATATGAAGGCGTGATAGGCCGCGGGCAAAAAGCCCTGCTTCGACCTCCGGGAGAAAAAGAGCGGGTGGTCATTTCGCAAACGAAAGTGCAGCGTGAACTCTGCGACCTCTGTGTCACCTACTGCCCGCTGGGCGAAGATGCCATCGTCATGGGCAAAGACAGCTCAGGCAAATTCCTACCCGAAATCAAAGATGCCTGTGTGGGTTGTGGCGTCTGCCAAATGGTATGCCCTACCAACCCCGTATCGATAGTAGTAAAACCCAAAGAATCATAAAAATACATCATCATGGCTTTCTTGCATGACATCATAACCGGAGATAAAAAGAAACCCGCCCTGCCGGCAAAAACCAAAGAGGAAATGCCAAATGCCAAAGCGGGGATTTCCTATAAGGAATGGCACGCTTCCCATGTCAACAAGCATAAATGGCGCAATATCCGCTGGGCGTTTCTCATCTTCATCAACCTGCTGTTCGTCCTGTCCTTCACACTCGGATTCGGGGTTCTGGAAGGATCGTTGAGTGGCTCCCGTCTTTTGGGTATCTATCTGATGGACCCGTACAACTCACTCCAGGAACTCGTCATAGGATCACGGGCAGGCTTCATCCCGAACCTTACGACCAATTTTTGGATAGGTCTCATCGTCATATTGCTGTTCTACTGGCTACTCGGTGGCAGGGCTTTCTGCTCTTGGGTATGCCCGTACCACCTGCTCGCCGAAATGGGTGAAAAAGCCAGAAATTACTTCGTAAAGAAGAAAAAAATCAAAGAAAAAATCTACAACAACACTGTACGCTATGTATTCTGGGTGGTATTCCTGCTGCTGGCATTATTGACCAAATTACTGGTATTCGAAACCATAAATCCCGTGGGCATTTTCTCACGGGCTATCATATACGGACCCGGACTGGCACTACTGTGGGTCATTGCCCTGTTGCTGTTCGAAGTATTCGGTATCAAGCGCTTCTGGTGCCGCTATGTTTGCCCTATCGGAACCACCTACAGTCTCATCGGTGACATTTCCCCGGTAGGGGTCAAATTCGACCTGGACAAATGTGCTTATTGCCGCGACTGCCAGGACGTATGCCTCGTACCCCATGAACTGTGGTTCACCCAAAAAGGCAAAGCCACATCGACAATTCACTTCACCGGAGGAGATTGTACCAAATGCGGTCTGTGTATAGACGTATGTGCCGGACAAGCCCTGTCATTCGACATCAAAAAACTAAAACGATAACCCGGAAAAACCCGCTACGTGGACACCTATATCAAGATACAAAATCTACAAAAGACTTTCGGAAAAACCCGGGTGATCAAAGACCTGAGCACCTCGCTGAACCGCGGTGACCGCATCGCACTCATAGGCCAGAACGGTGCCGGAAAAACCACATTGATACGCTGTATATTAGGACTATATACATTCGAAGGATATTTGGAAGTATTGGGCAAAAACCCGCGTAGCGAACGGGAAGCCATCCTACAACATGTCGGCTTCGTCCCACAATTGCCTCCGCCCTTGGGAATGACCGTATCGGAAATCCTCGAATTTTTCTCGGTACTCACCCATACAGAACAACAGCGTTTTGTAGATATAGCCAACGACCTGAAACTCGACATCGAACTACACAAACACAAACCATTCCTCAAACTATCCGGAGGAATGAAACAAAAGCTCCTGGTCTCCTTGGCATTGGCGCGGAATCCGGAAATACTTCTGATGGACGAACCTTCCGCCAACCTCGACCCGGAAGCAAGGGAAGTCCTGTTCCGTTATCTGAACGAATTACCCGGTGATACCCTGATGATACTCAGCAGCCACCGGGTGGACGAGATAAGTCATTTGGTCAACCGTATCATAGAAATGGACCTGGGAGATATCGTTATTGACCGGGCTACTCAGTAAAATAATAAATTCATACCATCATGAAAAGAATAAGTTACATATTGCTGGTTTTTCTCGCCCTGACTGCTTGCCGTCACGAGGTGAGTTTCGAACCGCGAAGCATTAATTTCGACCGGGATGTATGCCATGTCTGTAAAATGGGGCTTACCGATCCGAAATATAACGTACAGGCTATCAATTCATCCGGTGAAATACGCTGGTATGACGACCTGGGTTGTCTCGCAGAAGATATAAACAGCGGAGACTTCGACCGGTGGAAAGGAGATACCTATAAGATATGGATAGGTGATGCCGGTACCGGCAAATGGATAGACGCCGAAAAAGCCTATTACCGGTATGGCGACCGCACCCCGATGGGATATGGCTACGGAGCACTCGCCACAAATGCCGGAGACAGTCTGTATGACTTCAAAACCACGATGAAACGCATCAGGGAGAACAAAACCATGCGCGCTGATTTTATCAAACAAAAGAAAATGTCGATAGGAAATGAAGGAGAGATGAAATGCGGAGGGGGAATGAAATGTGCTCCCGGAAAATGCGGAGGAGGGAATTAATTGACAAACACCAAACCGGACTGATGATTCACAATACATTACTACAAATATTAAAATCGGACATCAAGCAGAACTTGCGTTCTAAATCTTTCTGGGCATACAGTTTACTATTCGGTGCCTTCGTAGCCGTCATGTTTGCTACAGGTATCACAGAATCCCAAGTAGTAGGTTTTGTAGGATTGAGCCGGTTGATGATAACGTTTATGCAGGTGAGCATGGTCATCCTGCCCATATATGTCCTTATTTCCACTGTGCGTTCCGTGGTAGGTGATAAAGAAAACGGTGTATTGGAATACGTACTTTCCCTTCCCATTTCATTTTCCAATTACTACTGGGGCAAGTTTGCCGGCAGGTTTTTTGTCATCTACTTACCCGTTTTCGTAGCTTTTCTCGGCGCTACATTATGGGGATTGGTCATCAATCTGGACATCCCATGGAATTTGTTTTTTCTATACAGCGGATTGCTCGCTTCCATGGTGTTTTTCTTTCTGGGATTGAGTATGTATCTGTCATCGGTGGCACGTAGCCAGGAGCTTGCCGTAGGGAGTGCCTTTTTCATCTGGCTGATATTGGTGGCATTTATGGATATTTTACTCATAGGTATCATGCTGAAATCCCGCATCAATCCCGAGGCGATCATCTCATTGAGTTTGCTAAACCCCTTGCAAGTATTCCGTACGGGCAGCCTGATACTGTTCGACCCCAAACTCACGGTGATGGGACCCGTATCGTATTATATCTTGGATACGGTAAGCCGGAAAATATTTATCATATTCTCATTGTTATACCCTGTCTTGTTGGGGTTATTGTTCGCATGGATGGGGAAGCGCTATTTCAAACGTCATGACGTAGTATAGTGAAAGTACGCATATTACATATTGCCGCCGTTAAGCTGCTGATAATAGGTAGTGTATTTCTCAGTATATCCTGCCACAGGTTCCCGGACGGTGCATCCGGCGGGGAAGATCCCGACACATTACATATTCCCAAATTGGCGAATTTCCTCGATTCGGTAGAAAGAGCACGGATTATCGATGAAGACACCGGTATCAAGCGATATACGGGAATACGTGCCGTGCCGCAAGATAACGACGACTTCCGCCGCTATGACCTGGATACCGTACGCTGGAACGAAGTATCAGCCCGTAATGCCGATTTTCGCGGTGCGTCTTTCCGCTCGTCGAAATGCGAAAGTGCAGACTTCAGCGGAAGCGATTTCAGGGTGTCCGATATGCGTTGGACGCTGTTCGACGGCAGTACCATGAAGAATTGCCGGTTCGACCAGGCTAAAATGTTCCACGTACATATCAGCTATGCCAACCTGTCCGGTTCTACATTCCTGGGTACGAATATGTTCGGCGTGGAAGGGCATTTTGCCGTGCTACGCGATTGCGATTTTTCCGGTGCTTTGATGAAAGATACCGAATTTATCCGTGCAGATTTTCTGCGGTCAAAATTGATCAAGGTCAACCTCATACGCACCGTAATGAAGAAATGCGAACTCGACAGTACGGATTGTTCGTTTTCCGACTTTACCGGAGCGGGATTGGAAGAAAGCAGCTTCACCGGAGCACGGCTACGGCATACCAATTTCCAGGGGGCTCATTTGCAAAATGTCGATTTTTCCGGTGCCGACCTGACCGGCTGTAACTTTTTCGGAGCCACCTTCGAGCATACGAATATGAACGGCTGCCGCAACATCCCCCCCGAAATAAAAAACCTTATGGACAAGGAAGGGTATGCCACAGGCAAATGGCAAGATTTGAAAGCAAAATGAACACCGGAAAATACCACATATTGCTACTGCTGATACTTGTTTCCGTATGGTTTTCTTATTCGCAAAATCCACCGGAGAGGGTGTTCTATTTTGCCGATACGGCAAAGAGCAAAGTGTATTGGAAATGTGACATTCACCGGGGTTATTTCGGATTGCGTTACGGAGGTTTGCTATTGGAAGACGGCATTCCGGTGGGTGGCGCATTTGTCATTCCTACCGGTTCATTTACCGATACGGATATCGACCGAAAAAATTTCGATACCGCCTATATGATATTCCATAATACCATAAAGAATGAATTCCTCGAAATCGAGCGCTACCCCTATGCGTATTTCATCATTGAACGCATTACCCCTACGGAAGGACAGCGTTATTCCATACAGGGAAATCTCACTCTACACGGCGTTACACGCCCGGTGGTGTTCAATGCGGGAATTCTCGTGGATGAAGGTATGTTGACATTGACCGGTGACCCATTGGTTATCGACCGTTCGGAATGGGGTATCTTACGGCTATCGCCGAAAAATCCGGAGCCGGACGACGAAAACGGATGGACAGTCCCCGACGAGGTGGAAATTTCCGTCCGGATCACCGCCGTCATACAACAATAACCCGGAAATATGGGTGTAACAAAATCCCCCGGTAAGCTACCAATAATAAATAAAGAAGATACCTTGGACAACCGTCTGGAAAAAGAATTTGTCGAAAAGCTGGAGAAAAACCAGTATATCATTCACAACATTTGCCGGGCATATACCCAGAACCGTGACGACTATAAGGACTTGTTCCAAGAAATAA
>CAZQPD010000203.1:0-8936 GCA_964595235.1 uncultured Polaribacter sp. | reverse complement strand
AATATAATTTGAGGGAATTGAATGTTGTTTAGCCTACCAAACAAATGTATTAAACGGAAAATAGTTATCGCTTTTTATCGCTTGATTGACTTATATATGGGCGTTTTGGAACGGTTACTTTTGTTGTAGCCGGTTTTAAATTTCTTTCAAATAATATTTTGTACTTCTCCCTCCCCGATTAGATTTTACTAATATGCCTTTCCCCATCAAATCTTGTATATCTCTTAATGCCGTATCCTGTGAGCATTTATTTATTTTTGCCCATTTCGATGTAGTCAGATTTCCTTTAAATCCTTCTAGCAGTTTATTCAGCACTTTTCTTTGCCGTTCATTTTTTATGACACGCCCCCAACTAACCACTAACCACTATCAACTCACAACTCAAAACTATCAACTAATAAAGTTTTTCTGCAGACCCCACCTTACCGGCTCCGGGAATAACCATATCCTGAAATGGTGTTATATTTGCCTCGTAAAAGAAATTGTAGCGTTCTCATACGTTACCGTCATTATTAAAGTATAACATATGCCGAATATTCAAGATTCTCTGACCGCATTACTTCAAGGTTTTTTCCGTGAACACTACCGAGTCGATATCCCGTCGTTCGAGTGGCAGGATACCCGCAAAGAATTCGAAGGGGACCTTACTTTGGTCGTATTTCCTCTATTGAAATTCGCACGGAGCAAACCGGAAAAATTGGGAGAGGAGATAGGTGAATATCTGGTAGGGAAATCTCCAGGTATCATACGGTTCAACGTAGTCAAAGGCTTTCTCAACCTCGTATTGAGCGATACGTACTTCCGCGATGCTTTCTACCGTATCTACCGCCGGAAGGACTTCGGTATCATGCCGGAAACCCCGGAAAAACCCGCCGTCATGGTGGAATATTCCAGCCCCAATACCAACAAACCCCTGCACCTCGGACATATCCGGAACAACCTGCTCGGATTCTCCGTCTCACGCATTCTACAAGCCAACGGACACCGCGTCTATAAGACACAAATCATCAACGACCGCGGTATCCATATCTGTAAATCCATGCTCGCTTACCTGAAATACGGACAGGGCAAAACACCGGAAAATACAGGAATCAAAGGGGATAAATTCGTCGGGGATTTCTATGTCAAATTCGACCAAATGTACCGCCGGGAAATCAGTGAACTCACCGCCGGCGGAATGAGTGAGGACGAAGCGAAAAAGAATGCCCCCTCGCTTCTCGAAGCCCAACGCATGCTCAAACGCTGGGAGGAAGGAGACCCGCAAATTCGCTCCCTGTGGGAGAAAATGAACCGCTGGGTATATGAAGGATTCGACGAAACATACCGGAAACTCGGTGTGGACTTCGACAAAAATTACTACGAAAGCGATACCTACCTGCTCGGCAAGAAAGTCGTGGAGGACGGATTGAAAAAAGGTGTTTTCTACCGCCGGGAGGACGGCTCGGTATGGATAGACCTCCGGGACGAAGGACTGGACGAAAAACTCGTCCTGCGCTCCGACGGTACCGCCGTGTATATCACACAGGATATCGGTACTGCCATCCAGAGGGTTACGGACTTCCCCGATATAAAAGGGATGGTCTATACCGTGGGCAACGAACAGGATTACCACTTCAAAGTCCTGTTCCTCATCCTCAAACGCCTCGGATTCGACTGGGCGGAAAACCTCTACCACCTCTCATACGGAATGGTGGACCTGCCTCACGGCAAAATGAAGTCCCGCGAAGGTACCGTAGTGGACGCCGATGACCTGATAGAACAAATGGAACAAACCGCACGTACCATCTCCGACGAACTCGGCAAACTCGAAGGCTATTCCGGTGAGGAAAAACAACGGCTGTACCACATCATCGGTATGGGCGCACTGAAATATTTCCTGCTCAAAGTAGATCCGAAAAAACGCATCTTGTTCAATCCCAAAGAAAGCGTGGACTTCCACGGCAATACGGGACCTTTCATCCAATACACTCACGCCCGTATCCGCTCCCTGTTGAAAAAATCAACGGCGGAGTACGGAGACGAAGTAGCCGTCGAATCGTTAGACCCCAAAGAACGGGCACTCATCCGGCAAATGATGAAATTCCCCGGAGTCGTAGAGGAAGCCGGAGCACAGCATAGCCCTGCTCTGATCGCACATTTTACCTACGAATTGGTCAAACTCTACAACTCGTTCTACCAAAGCCTGCCCATCCTCGGTGCCGGCACGCCCGGACAAACGGCGTTCCGCTTACAATTGTCGGACAAAACGGCGGAAATCATCAAAAATGCCTTCGGATTACTGGGTATAGAAGTGCCCGAACGCATGTAATACCACGGATATGGAACCTATCAAAATGGTAGATCTGCACAAGCAGTATCTGAAAATAAAAGACGAAATACACGGGGCTTTCGACCGTATCTTGCAAGATACCGCCTTTATCAACGGTCCGCCTGTCAAGGCTTTCGCCCGGGCATTGTCGGAATACCTCGATATACCCCATGTCATACCTTGCGGCAACGGTACCGATGCTTTACAAATCGCCCTGATGGCTCTCGACCTCCGCCCCGGTGACGAAGTCATTACCGTGGATTTTACTTTTGCAGCCACGGTGGAAGTCATCGGACTGCTGGGGCTGACCCCCGTTCTGGTGGATATCAGTCCCGCTACCTTTACGATGGATATAGACGCGTTGCGAAATGCTATCACTCCCCGTACCAAAGCTATTGTCCCCGTTCACCTGTTCGGGCAGTCCGCCGGTATGGATGAAATCATGCGGATAGCCCGCGAACACGGATTGTACGTAGTAGAGGATACCGCGCAGGCACTCGGTGCGGACTATACATTTCCCGGAGGGGAAACCAAGAAAGCAGGTACCATCGGACACATCGGTACCACTTCCTTTTTTCCGTCGAAAAATCTCGGGGCTTACGGTGACGGCGGAGCCCTCTTTACCGCCGATGACAAATTGGCTGAACGCATACGGAGTATCGCCAACCACGGTATGTCCGAACGCTACTATTACGAACGCCTGGGTGTCAATTCCCGCCTCGACAGCTTGCAAGCCGCCGTCCTCCTCGCCAAACTCCCGCACCTCGATGCTTATGCCCGCGCACGGCAGCAGGCGGCGGACTACTACGACCGGGCATTCAGGGAAGTCGAAGGAATAGAAATCCCCGGCAGGAACCCCCGTTCCACGCATGTATTTCACCAATATACTTTGAAATTCCCCGCAGGGGTAAGAGACGGATTAAAGAAATTTTTGCACGAAAACGGCATCCCTTCGGCGATATATTACCCCGTACCCCTGCACAAGCAGAAAGCTTATGCACATTTCCGGTTCGAACCGGAAAACCTCACCGTCAGCACGGAATTATCAAAAAAGGTACTATCTTTACCCATGCATACCGAACTGACTGGTGAACAACTCGAATACATCACCCGGAAAGTTGTAGAATACGTCAACCGGCACAAATGAAAACAAAAAAACGGATACTGGTAACCGGCGGACTGGGATACATCGGCTCCCATACGGTTGTGGAATTGCAAGAAGCCGGTTATGAAGTATATATCATCGACAACCTGTCCAATTCCCGTCCCGGGGTGGCGGACCGTATAGCAAGTATCACCGGCATCCGCCCCCATACGGAGATTTTCGACTTGCAGGACAGAGACAGGCTGCTCCGCTATTTTCAAGAACACCGTATCGACGGAGTAATACATTTCGCGGCTTCCAAAGCCGTGGGGGAAAGTGTGCAAAAGCCTTTGCACTATTACCGGAACAATCTGGTATCCCTGATGAACGTACTGGAAGCCATGCGCGCATCGGGCAGCCGTCATATTATATTCAGCTCATCCTGTACGGTTTACGGTCAAGCCGACCAAATGCCCATCACGGAAAACGCCCCGCTGAAACCTGCCGAATCACCATACGGCAATACCAAAAAAATCAGCGAGGACATCCTGTCCGATTTCGCCGGCGTCAGCGATATCCGGGTGGTATCGTTGCGGTATTTCAACCCCATCGGAGCGCATCCGTCCGCCCAAATCGGTGAATTACCCCTGGGGGTGCCGCAGAACCTGGTGCCGTTTATCACCCAGACCGCTGCGGGTATCCGTGAGGAATTATCCGTATTCGGCAGTGACTATCCCACACCGGACGGCACGGCGATACGGGATTATATCCACGTAGTGGATTTGGCGCAAGCCCATATCGCTGCATTGAAATACCTGTCGGAAGGAAAGAACAGTGACACTATCGAGTTCTTTAATGTAGGTACCGGCAAAGGCAGTTCCGTACTCGAAGTCATTCACGCCTTCGAAAGAGCCACCGGTGTCAAACTCCGGTACAAAATGGCGCCGAGGCGCCCCGGCGATATCACCGAAGCCTATGCCGATACCACCAAAGCAAACCGGATATTGGGCTGGAAAGCCCGGAAAACCCTCGAACAAGCATTGTACGACGCTTGGCAATGGCAGAAAACTTTATAGCAGTATGGAAATGAAACCGTTATATAATACGCTATTCCGGAGGAATTTTAGCGGTTCTGTGATTTCCGGCAGGCTCTATTTGCCGTTGCTCCTGCTCTTGTTTGCCTTTCCGCTACGGGCACAAAAGAAAATCACCGCCGTATTTACCGGCAAAGCGCCCAAAATAGACGGGGAAATAGATGCGGTATGGGCTGATGCCCCGCCCGGCGGAACGTTCTATATGTTCGACCCCGGCGACAACGACCCCGAACCCCCCGGCTACCACACTACGGTACGCCTGCTGTACGACCATTCGGCTCTGTATATCCTCGCCGAAATGAACGACCCCGCTCCGGATAAAATTTTCAGGGAATTCGCCCTGCGCGACCAGTTCGCCAAGGCGGATTTTTTTAGCGTAATCCTCAACCCGTTCAAAACCCCGGGCAACAATTACCTGTTCGGCATCTCCGCTTCGGGCTCGCAATTGGACGGTATCCAAACGAACGGTCTGAATACCAACTGGAATGCCGAATGGTTCTCCGCCGCCAAAATAACGGAACAGGGCTGGATAGCCGAAATGGCTATTCCGTATTCGGCATTGCGCTTCCAGAACAGCGGCGAACAGCGGTGGGGAATCACTTTCGTCAGGGGAATTACTTCACGTAATGAAAAATACGCATGGACGAAAATCGATAAAACCAAGGAAGGGGATATGGTACAATTCATGGGGGAGATATCCGGACTCCGGGATATCAGCCCGCCGGTACGCCTGAATTTCTACCCCTATGCCGCCACAGGATATGACCGCTACGACGGAACGGATGCCTTCCGGTATTCCTTCGGGTTGGACTTCAAATACGGCATCAACGAACACTACACCATCGATGCCACGCTTATCCCGGATTTCTCCGATACTTCGGTGGATAACAAGACGCTGAACCTCACCCCGTTCGAGCAGTATTATGACGAGAAAAGACCCTTTTTTACCGAAGGGATGCAATTGTTCCGCAAAGGACATATTTTCTACTCGCGGCGTATCGGGGGGACTCCGGTAGGCTATGCTGACATTCCCCTGGAAGGGCACGAAATCATACTCGAAAATCCGTCTGAAATACCGCTGATTAATTCCATCAAATTATCGGGCAGGTCGCAGAACGGGTTGGGAATAGGATTTCTCAATGCCGTAACAAGTGCCACACAGGCTGTAATCAGGGATACCCTGTCGGGAAATGAAAGGACGGTGACGACCGGACCCCTCGCCAATTATAATATGCTTGTCGTGGATTATGCCTTCGGCAAAAACAACTCGGTAGGAATAGCCAATACCGACGTCATCCGCCGGGGGGCGTTCAGGGATGCCAATGTGACCGCCCTTACATACAGCCTTTACACTCTGAACAATACGATGGAAATACGCGGTTCGTTCGGAATGAGCCTGATACACGACTCGGGAAATTGGACTGACGGTTACAAATCTTATTTTTCCGTTTCCAAGACGTCCGGAAGCCACCGGATGGGTTTTGACCTGTATTTCGTCGATGACCGTTTCGACTCGAACGACATGGGATTTATGAGGCGGAACAATATCGTCATTTACGACTTCGAATACAGGTACCAAATTTTAAAGCCCAGAGGGTTTGTCAATACTTTTTATGTGGGTGCCGACCTCGGTCTCGACCATACTTACCGTCCGTACGGCATTTATCAAAAGGACTTTGAAATCTATGCCAATGCCCGGACGAAATCACAATGGGATTTCGGTCTGGAAACGGGTTGGGTGTCGGAGGTCATAGACTATTACGAACCCCGGACAGACGGTTTTTTCTACCTTCGTCCCGCGCGGTATTATTCGGAGGTGTATCTGTCGAGCGATGAGAGAAAAAGACTGCAAGCCTCCTTGCGCCTGTCCCATTCGTTTACCCCGGATTCCGGCGAAATCCGTTACGGCATCACTCATTCGGACAAATTCACCGTCAACAACCGCCTGCGGATGAATTATTCCATCCGCCTATCACAACACAAGCACGACAAGGGTTACTACGGAACAGAAGACAACGGACAAATACAATTCGGCGAACGCAACCGCTTCGATATGGAACAAAGCGCCGGGGTCAATTATTATTTTAGCTCCGTGAGTGCTTTCAAAATCAGCGCAATACATAACTGGTCAACCTTGGATTATTCCCGTATCTTTACCCTGCATGATGATGGGTTGTTATACGGTGGCGTACCGGTTGACACCGGCAAGAATTACAACTTCTGGAACCTCGATGTGGGTTATACGTGGGATTATTCTCCCGGCAGCCGGCTGATTATTCTCTACCGCAACATGATCGATACGGGAACGGAGCAGCTTCCTCCGGATTATTTCGACAACTTGTCGGGAATGTTCAGCGAGCCTGTCGCCCACCAATTCCTCATCAAGACGATATACAATCTCGATTATGCCCGGACTGTAAAAAAATGGTTTTAACCCGAAAAGAACTCCGTCATGAAAGACAAAATAATCGCCCCTTCGTTATTATCCGCACGTTTCGAATGCCTGCGGGAAACCGTCCGGCAAATGGAAACCACCCCGGCAGGTTTGTGGCACCTCGATATTATGGACGGGCATTTCGTGCCGAACCTCACCTTCGGTCCCTTGGTGGTCGAGGCGGTAAAGAACCTTACCGGCATACCTTTGGACGTCCACCTGATGATAGAGAATCCCGGAAGTTATATCGAGCGGTATGCGGAAGCCGGTGCATCGATGATAAGTGTGCATTATGAAGCGGTTACCCATCTGCAACGGGTATTGCGTCAAATCAAAGACCTGGGGGTAAAAGCGGGAGTGGCGCTCAATCCGCATACGCCCGTCCGGGTGTTGGAGAATGTACTCGACGATATGGATTTCGTACTTATTATGTCCGTCAATCCGGGATTTTCCGGACAGCAATTTATCCCGCAGACGTACAAGAAATTACACCAGCTTCGCGAAATGCTAATCCGCTCACAAGCCGGGCATATCAAAGTGGAGATAGACGGCGGGGTCAGTCCCGGCAACATCGTACAGCTATCGGAAGCAGGGGTCGATATTTTCGTTTCCGGTTCGGGAATTTTCAATACCCCCGATCCTGTGGCTACCCTCCGGGAAATGTACAGACGGTTACATTAGAAGCTGACAAACTGTCAAGTTGCATATTTTTTGCTTATTTTGGTTGACGTATTCGTCAATCCTAATACTATTTCGATATGACCGACAGATACGATATTATCATCATCGGGGCTGGTCCTGCCGGAATTTCACTCGCTATGGAAGCGAGAAATGCCGGAGTGGACAAGGATAAAATCCTCATGATAGACAAAGCGGAAAGCCACTCGTGGGTCATACGTTCGCTGTATCCGGAAAAGAAAATGGTTACTGCCAATTACAAGGGGCAGAAAGCGGTATGTCACGGGGTATTGTGCCTGCAAGACTCCACGAAGGAACAGACGGTGATGTTCCTGGACCGGGCTATCAAGCAAACCGGGGTAAAAGTACATTACAAAGAGGAAGTGCAAAAAGTGAATTTCACCGGGACCAAAGATGATCCGTTTTTCGAAGTGCGTACCGACAAGGGCATTTATCATTCGAAAATAGTGGTGGTAGCGATAGGAATATTCGGCAAACCGAAAAAACCCGGATACCCCATCCCTCCAACGGTAAAAAAACGCGTTCATTTCGATATCACTTCCTTTCAGGCCAGCGGAGAGCACATTCTGGTGGTAGGCGGAGGGGATTCGGCGGCGGAATTCTCACAATTCCTGATAGAAAAGGGCAACCGGGTTACCTTGTCATACAGGCGTGATGCCTTCGTACGTATGAATCTGTTCAACAAGCAGAGTATTGAGGAATTGCTCGCCTGCGATAATCATCCTTTCGATGTGCTGTTCGGTTCGAATATCGAAAAACTCGAAGCCTCCGGCGATAAGGTGGCAGTGCATTTCCGTGAGGAGAAATACGGTGTCCGCGAATACGACCGCATCGTCTATGCATTGGGGGGCAGTACACCGGAGAATTTCTTGAAGCTCATCGGTATCGAGTTCAACGACGGAAAACCATTGACCGACGAAAAAGGAGAGAGCAATATCCCCGGGCTGTATATAGGCGGGGATTTACTGGCGGGCAAAAAAGGCGGCTCCATCGCACACGCCTTCAACGCTTCCAAGTTCACCATGGATGCTATTTGCCGTGCGTATTTGAACTGTCAGGGTTCTTGATGCTAACCCCTGCTTGCCGGGATGCTCTTTATTCAGAGTCTGCCGAAAATCACAAGGGCAGCGCTATTATCTGATATCGTATTTTTCTATCAGTTCGAGAGTTTCCGGGTTCACCACTTCCACACGGATGTGCATACCTTCCACATAGAATAAGACTACGGCGAGTTGGGTGGTAAATCCGCTTACGGCTTCCGCCCAAGGGGTGTTGCCGTTTCGTGCGTAATACGGGGCACCTGCGGCACCGTTGTTG
>CAZQPD010000202.1:0-3772 GCA_964595235.1 uncultured Polaribacter sp. | reverse complement strand
TGACTTTTTTCTATTGGTTTTTTCCGGATGAATAATTCGGGTTTGCTGAAAATCACAGAAGTGCCTGAATTTTTTAATTTGTAGGGCAGAGCGTAGAGAAAATATCCGGTGGATATTTTGCCGGAGAATGGGTTTGCCGCGTTGGAAAAATACTCTGTTTTTTCATACGTTTTTTGTGGATGGTTTTGCGTGATACGTTTTCTTTCGAGTTTGAGCATTTTCCGGCGGTACTTATTCAGCGCTATAAACGTTGTCCTCCCGGTTGATATCCGCCATGAGCAAGGACCCGTCCAGAACGGCTTTTTGTACTTTCTTTTTTAAATTGACGGTATAAGTAGTTTTGCCGAAATTCCAAACATTCAATATTTTACGTTTTGTTTTTTTGTTTGTTCCTGTCAGGTCGAGTGGGATGTACAGCGCTTCTGTACTTCCGTCGGCATAGGTGATGTCCAGTTCTATGGGCATAGGGGTATCGCCGAGGTTTTTCAGTATGATTTTGTCTGTCTCCACCTTATCGATTGCATAATCTACGTAGTGAACGCTTTCGATGAATTCGTTGAAGTACCATTTTAGCTGCATTCCGGATGTCTTTTCCGCTATTCTGATGAAGTCGCGGGGTTGGGGATGTTTTCCCTTGAAGGTTTCGAAGTAATTTTTGAGTATCCGGTGCAGGACTTCCTCCCCGGTGATATAGGAGAGTTGCGACAGGAGTACCAATCCGCGGTCGTAGGCATTGATACCGTATGCCATATTGGTTTTGTAGCGGTCGGAGTGGGTACTCAACGGCTCGAAATACGGTGAGGTAGCGAGATAGCGGTTGTATTCGTAGGCGGATTGGAATATAAATTCGGGGCGGTTGTGCAGGATGGCATTTCCCGCCAGGTAATCGATATACGAGGCAAAACCTTCGTCCATCCACGGGTATGCCGTTTCGTTGTTGGCGAGCATAAAGTAGAACCACTGGTGGGCGAGTTCGTGTAGCAAAGTGCCTTGTAGCCCGTTGAAAGACGTTTTTCCCGTGATCAACGTACACATGGGATATTCCATTCCGCCGTCCCCACCTTGCAATACGGAAAATTGCCGGTAATTGTATTTTCCTACCAGATTGTTGTAAAAATTCATCGCCTGTTCGGTTATGGGTTGCAGGGCTTTCCATTTTTCGATATTACCGGGTTCGTCTTTGTAAATAAAATGCAGTTCGGTACCGTCGTCCATTTTTCGTATGTCGTGTATGACCCTGTCATCGGCTATCCAGGCGAAGTCATGCACCGCGGGTGCGGTGAAATGCCAAGTCAGTTTGGGTGTGTCAGGAATAGTGAGTTCTTTGTCCGGATCTTCGTATCCGTGGCCTACCTCTTGGGGGTTTTGCAAATACCCGGTTCCTCCCAGCGTGTAATTCCTGTCTATATGGATACGTACGTCATAGTCGCCCCATTCGCCGTAAAATTCCCTTGCTATATACGGGTCGGTATGCCACCCGTCAGCATCATATACGGCTACTTTGGGGTACCATTGTGTCATGGATAAGGCGATTCCCCCGGGACTTTGACGTCCTGAACGCCGAATCATCACCGGTATCTGTGCGGAATATTCCATCGTTAGGGTGGTTGAGGACCGGGGAGGCAAGGGTTTGACTAAGTCCAGCCTCATGATGGTTTCGTTCACTTCGTAGGTTATGGATACCCCGTCTTGTTTTACCGTTCCCGGACGGATATAGCCTGTTTCATTTTTCCCTAACAGAGCAATACGGCTCTGGAAACGGGGTTCTTTTCCCTCACCCAAATCATTGACCATTCTGCGGTCGGGGTCGGGAATAGCCGACAAACGCTTATCCATGGCAGAGCCGGGCTGAAAAGCATTGTAGTACAAATGATAGTATATGACCCGCAAAGTATCCGGACTGTTGTTGGTATAGACTAATTTTTGTTTGCCGGTGTAGCGGAAACGCTCCACATCCACATCGATTTCCATATCGTACGCTACGTGTTGTTGCCAATATCCGGATGGTTCGTCCGGGTAAGTCATATTCGCTGTATTTTTATAAGATACGCAAGATGAGACGAATAACAACACATCTAAAAGTAAAAAAAAAGAAACGGATTTTTTCATTTTTTCATACGGGTTTTGCGGGTGAAAAGATAAGAAAATTGTTTTTTGGAAAGAGATAATTTTTATTCGCTTGTCCGGGCGCTTTTTTTTTGTTAAAAATCAATACAACAGAGGAAGTTGTGTATGAATATTTTGTAAATTTGTCATTATTTTAATTAACCAAAACACAATTGTTGATATTATGAAAAAAATCTACTTTCTTTTCGCCCTTCTCGGAACTTTGGCGAATACTTCGGGACAAGTAACCGAGTTGTATTTCAGCAAATACGGAGAAGGCTCGTCGAACAATAAGTTCGTCGAAATCTATAACGGCACCGGTACGGCAATCAGCTTGGATGATTATGCTTTTCCCACCGTATCAAACGATCCCGATGTTCCGGGTGAGTATGAATACTGGAATACTTTTCCGGCAGGAGCCACTATAGCTCCCGGTGATGTGTTTGTAATCGCTCACCCCAGCGCTGACCAACAAATTCTCGATCAAGCGGATATGACTTTTCAGTATATGAGCAACGGAGACGACGGTATGGCATTGGTCAAAGGCGGCGTATTCAACGATGCGGACAATGACGGCAACGTGGATGCCGGTGAAATGACGGATTTTACCATCCTGGACTGGATCGGCGACTGGAACGGCGACCCGGGAAGCGGATGGGATGTAGCCGGGGTGCCTCATGCTACGCAAAACCACACCCTTATCAGAAAATCATCGGTATGCGGACCCAATGACGATTGGGACGATGCACGCGGCACCAACGCCGAAGATTCCGAATGGATAGTAAACGACATCGATACGGGTTGGGACCTCCTCGGTTCATATACCGGTTGTGTGGCTTCTCCCACACTGACCATCACCAGCCCTGCCGAAGGCGAACAACTCAACCCGGAAGCCGCCAACAGCATGACACTTTCTTTCGTAGTCGAAAATTTCGTGATAGACGTACCTTCCGGTAATGGTGACGGTCACGTTCATTATACCGTGGACGGCGGTAGCACCGTAATGTATTACTCCACCGACCCCATTGAGCTGACTAATATCGGCACCGGTCAACACACTATTCACATGTGGCTGGTGGATAACAACCACGACCCGTTGGTACCTCCGGTAGAAGCAGATGTAAACTTCGAAGTACTTCAATACATTAACGTAGCCAATTTGGCGGAATTAAGAGCGAGTGAATTGGGAGGATATTATCACGTTACCGGTGAAGTGATAACCGATTGGGGTGACAGTACCACAAGCGGTGCCCTCATCGGTTTTGTACAAGACGATACCGCCGGAATGTACATTTATTCACCGAGTCCCTCACCTCTTGAAGGTTTAGACATTGAACACGGCGACGGGTTGTTGGAAGTAAAAGGGCAATTGCATGAATACCACGGTATGTTGGAGTTAATTCCCACGGCGGCTCCGGTTATCAATTCCAGTGGCAATACAATTACACCTCAAGTAATATCCATTCAAGAACTCAACACCAACGGTGAAGAATATGAAGGGGAATTGGTCGTGCTGGATGAATGGGTTAATATTTCTGATGTCGATGGTGGCGATGGTACTTTCCAACCCTCTACCAGCTATCCTATTGCAGGAGCGGATACGGGAGATGACGGGGTTCTACGTACCCTGTTTATCCACGCCGATTACATTGGAGATGATTTGTTT
>CAZQPD010000201.1:0-14753 GCA_964595235.1 uncultured Polaribacter sp. | reverse complement strand
TGCATCATTTGGTGCCGGATATGAATGTAATTATCGCTACGGTAATTTTGCTCACTGTTTTTGCTTTGTTGGTCATTAACGGTATCAGTGAGTCGGCAAAGGTGGCGATAGCCATATTTATTTTCCATTTGTCCACGTTGTTGATTTTGATAGGTTTCGTAGCGGTGTATTTGTTCCGCCACGGTTTATCGCAGTTTTTCGAAAACTGGCATGCACCGATGGAAGGCAGTATAACCATGGCGATATTTTTCGGGTTTGCCGCATCGATGCTGGGGGTTTCAGGATTTGAAAGTTCGGCGAATTTTGTCGAGGAACAAGAGCGCGGGGTATTTCCGAAAACGCTCAGGAACATGTGGAGTATCGTAAGTATAATCAATCCTTCGATGGCATTTTTCGCATTGAGTTTGTTTGCCTTGGGCACCTTGCGGAGCGATGCGTACCAGAATACGCTGTTGATAGAGATGGCTCAGCATGTCGGAGGTCATTGGCTCAGCGTGTTGGTAGCGATAGATGCGGTATTGGTGCTCAGTGGAGCGGTATTGACGAGTTATGTGGGGGTAACGGGATTGTTGGAGCGTATTACACTCGACAGGATATTACCTCCTTATTTCCTGAAAAAAAACAAGAAAGGCAGTTCGTACCGCATTATTATCATGTTCTTACTCATGAGTGTATCGGTATTATTGATCACCCGTGGCAATGTAAAGTTACTCGCCGGAGTTTATACCATTTCGTTCCTTTCGGTAATGGCTTTGTTCGGTATCGGCAACATTTTACTGAAAGTAAAACGGTCGAAATTGCCACGTCCTGAAAAGGCAACTTGGATAGCGGTATTGACTGCTATTATTGCCGTACTCGTGGCATTGGCAGGAAACATTATGATGCCTCCAAAAGACGATTTGCCTAGCAATATCACCGTGTTTATGCCCTATTTTCTCATCACCATCGGGTTTATCATGATCATGTTGAACCGTATCGTGATATTGAGGAGTATCTTGAAAATGGTCAAATATGCCAGTACTAAACTCATACAGACCATCAATGATATTGTAAAGCAGGAGTTCGTATTCTTTACCAAAGGGGACAATATCGCCAGCCTCAATCAAGTGATGATGTATATCAAAGACAACGAGCATACCAAAAAGATAAAAATCGTTCATGTCCATAAGCCCGGAGAAGAGAACTCCCCCGTATTGCAAAAACTCAAAGAGGATATCCGTTTTCTCGACCGCGAATACCCCGATATAGATATTGATTTTCAAGTCATCGAAGGGGAGTTCGGGCCCGAGCTGATACAGGAACTTTCCAAGAAATGGAATATTCCCGTGAACTTTATGTTCATCGGTTCGTTGAGTAAGAAATTCCCTTACCGTATAGAGGAATTAGGTGGGGTGCGGTTGATTATATGATGGGTTTACTATTCTTTTTCTTTCTTTTTAATACCTAATTCTTCAACGAAAAATGCTTTTACATCCTCGAACTCGTAGGGTTTCCCGATGATGGTTTTGTCCTTGTCGAGGACGAAATACTCGGGAGTGGCATGAACGTTATATGCCCTGGCGGGCGGATATTCCCATTTGTCCAAACCCAATACGTGAATAACTCCCGGATAATAGTATGTTTCCGATTTCCAGCCGTCTTTGGTTTCTTGTGTTTCCAATCCCACCATGATAATTTGCACCCTGTCGTCATCTTTGAAATAGTCGTAGAGCTTGGGCAATTCTTTCAGACAGTGCGGACAAGTGGAACTCCAAAATACAAGTACATAGTAGTCATAACCTTGTAGTTGGGACAAACGTTGGGGTTTGCCGTCCGTATTCCATTCGAAATCGGGAGCGGTTCGCCCTACCGCAGATTGCAATTCGTGTACGATACCGTAGCGGTATGCGTCATTGCGCAAGCCTTCGGGAAGTTTGTCGTAATATTCCGTAAGAAGGTAGTCCACAGGAACGATAATTTCATCACGGGCAAAAGATTGTATCAGCGACTTAATAAAACCGGCACGTATCTTGTCGTCTTTGATACGGTCGAGTACATCGGTAACAGCGGCTATATATTGCCGGTTTTGCTCCCCGGGGTCTTGGGATGAATTCAAATAAAACACATAATCCATCACCCTGTCTATCAACACGGGAGAATGTATCAGATAGTCGTTCTGAAAGTCGAGATTATCGAAATAATGTGATTTTACATAGGGCAAATAATCCCGGGGATTATCGATAATGGTTTCCGGCTTGGGATAGACGCTTGCACGTATCAGGGTCTTTATCATGCTGTCCTTTTCGCTGGTGAAGAACCTATTCTTGAACGACTCGTATTCCCCGTGAATTTTTCCGTATTGGTTTACCAAGGCTATACGTTGCTTTTCATCTTTTGTTTTGTAGTAGGTCACCTGCAATGAATCCAATAAATACAGATAATTTGCCAATTGGTTCAGCACTTTATAATAACGGGTATTGACGGGAGAATCCGTAAAGCGCAATGAGTTCTGTGGATCGCTATTGTCGAATTCCAAACGGACAGATGAGCCCGTATAGAGAAAGTCCAAATAGTTCATTTCCTTTTGGTCATATACCAGGCGCAATACCCCCTTTGGTGTGCCCGCATCTATCGCTACTGAAAAATTCCCGTCAGTAGCATCATCATACCCTATATACTTCTGCTTGGCACCTTCGGCCCCGTATAATACGACACGGGTAGTCTTGGGGTTAATGATTTTTACAAAAACACTATCGGACGGTTTTTCTTGTGAGAAAACACAGAAAGGTAACAGCAACCAGAAAATTATTTTATACATCGTTTTTTACATTTTTTTCTTACCTGCATTCGAAACTGCAAAAACAGAGCCAAAGATAATATCATCCGGCTTCTATTCTTGTGTCGAATAACAAGACAAATGTATAAAACTTACCGCATTCCGGCATACTACCCTGCTACTCTATGAAAAAACTGCGTGGTCACCTATGAAAAAGGACCCGGGTGTATCCCCATATTAAGCAACTTCTACATCAAAGCAATCTGCAGAGGTAATGATTTATTGGTTTTCACGGCTATATCATATGGTGTATCTCCTTTGGAAAAATCCTCAAAATCCGCTGTCAAACCCAATTTCTTGTCAACCCCCACTTTTTCAATCAAATAATTAATCACGAGTTTCCTGTCATTCAATACCGCTTCGTGCAAAGGGGTAAAACCATATTCATCCTGGGCATTGGGGTCAGCTCCCGCTTCCACCAGTACTTTTACTATATTGGCAGAAGCTTCCCGGCAAGCATAATGAATAGGTGAAAGCCCCCATATGTCTTTGCGGTTGACATCGGCTTTTCCTTTACCGGTCAATAATTTTACGACAGGCAATGCCTGTAAGTCAACCGCACGGAACAACGCTGTTTGTCCGTTGTCTCGCCTTACGGCATCGGCATCCACACCGTTTTCCATCAAATATTCTATTATTTTGATATAATTCTTACTGCCATCATAACTATCGACTGCCTTGTAAATATAGTTGTCCCCGTTATCCGTGGCTATCCCTAGATCAGCTCCGCTTTCATGAAGGTATTTCACCAAAGAAAAACGCCCGTTTTCTATCGCAAGACTCATGGGAGATTGACCCAAACCGGAAATGGTATTGACCTCTGAGCCTGCACCTATCAATAACTTGGCTATTTTCAGCTGGGCAGCAGGATTGATCATTTCCGACGCATCCAGCAATGCCATTAAAGGCGTCATCCCCAAATAGTTGGTAGCATTGGCATCCGCCCCTTCTTTCAATGCTTTTTTCACTTCCACAGCATCACCGGAGGAAGCTGCACTCCACAACGCCCGATCTTTTTCACTTGTAAAATTTTCCATAATTGTCTGAGTTAAATTACTGTTTTTTCAGGCGCAAATGTACGAAAAGTTACATTAGGGTCTGCTGAAAAACTTTATTAGTTTATAGTGGTGAGTTATGAGTTGATAGTTGGGGGCGCTGTTATTTCGACCGGAGGGAGAAACATTTTATAGTTGTGAGTGGATAGTTTTGAGTGTATAGTTGGGGGCGCGTCATTTCGACCGGAGGGAGAAACCTTTTATAGTTGTGAGTGGATAGTTTTGAGTGTATAGTTGGGGTGCGCTGTTATTTCGACCGGAGGGAGAAATCTTTTATAGTTGATAGTTTTTAGTTCTAAGTTGATAGTTGGCGCACTGTCATTTCGACCGGAGGGAGAAATCTTTACATAACTTGGAAAGATTCCTCCTCACTCGTACCTCGCTCGTTCGGAATGACACGGCTCTGTCGTTTCGATACGGAGCGGTAGCGGAGTGAGAAATCTTTTGTAGTTGATAGTTATTAGTTGATAGTTGGGCAAGCACAGGATACCGGATAAACTTCCGGCGAAGGAGAAAATATATCCGGTATTAATCATTATTAATTCATCATTCCACCGGGTACTTTTCCCCGTACTTGACGAAATACCACACGGCTACCAGTGAAAACAAACCCGATATCCACATCAGACCCGAAGTAACAAAGGCTGCCCCCCGTATCCCCCAATGCAATATCGCCCAATAACTCAAACCCACATTCAATAGAAAGACCACAAATGAATTGAGAGCATTCAGCTTGACCCAACCTATCGCCGTCAACATACTCCCCATGGGCACACGAAACAACAAACCGCCCACTACACCTACGGCGAATATAAACATCAATTCTCCGCCTCCGGTATAAGATTTCCCGAACAAACGCAACAAATCACCGGAAAAAAAGTAAAAAAACACGAGCATCGACAAACCGAACATAAAGAAAACTTTCAAATAGTTCCGGTAATAACGAAACAAATATCCCCGGTCTTTCTTACTCATATAAGTCAGCCGTACATATTCGGCGCGCACAAATACCAAACCCAAAATCAACATACTGAACGGAATAATATTCGACACTTTGTATTGGGCTATCAACTCCTCACTCCCCGGCAATACATTACCTATCAGTATAATATCAACAGCAAATAACAATTGTGACAATACGTTGACCAACGACGCCACCAGACCGTATTGCAAGAACTTTTTCAAATCGAACAACGGCGATACGGGAGATGCTACGGATATCTTTAACCTTTTGATATAATACAACGCCAACGGAAAAGCGGTAAACGACAGGGCTACGGCATACCCCAAAGCCCCTTTGAACAAACTGAATACCATCGCCGCAAGCAACAAAACGACCGAATAGACGATATTGATACGCGCATACAGACGGTTCAAATTCAACAACCGCACATAGATCTTGATACTTTCCATCAGAAACAAACTGATGAACTGAAAGCTCAACAGAATCAAATACAGCCTCGCTTCGGGCATATTTTTCGTTATCCACGGCGACAAGGCTATCACTATCATCATCATTATCGAGGAATACGACAAACCCTTGCGAAGGATAATGACGAACAAGTTCTTTTTCTCCGATTGCGAATCCGAAAGTGCTCCGTAACGGATAAAACCCTGGTTAATACCCAACCCGATAAAAGGAATGATGAATATCAAACTCGTCTGCGCATAGACCACCAGCCCGACCTCATCTTTCGGCACCACATGTGTAATCCAAATCACCATCAACAAACGGGCTACTTTCTCCACCACCGACGAGAGGAAAATATCCTGTCCTCTACGCTTGAAAAAAATCCGTACAAATTCCCCGAAATCCATCCTGCTTATAATAATATCCGTTAGCGTTTGACCAGCCTCCGCTTCACCGTCGAGTTAGCCCTTCTTATTTCCAGTACATACATTCCCGGCGCCAAAGAGCGGGTATCCAACCGTTCCGGACTATCGGTTTGCAATACCGCTTTCCCCGAAATGTCATACAGGGTGGCACGGGTATCCGCAGTATTTTCCATTTCGATATACAAAGTATCCCCGAAGGGATTGGGATACACATTTACCCTTCCGGGAAATGCCGTGTCATCCGTACCTATATGAAACACGGAATGGTCCAACGTATAAGCCGAACGCCCGTAGGTTCCGGCATACAAAGTATTGGTGCTATTCTTGAAATACAAATCCAATACGGGAACAAAAGGCAGGTTTCCGCTGCCGGCTACATTCCATCCGGTACTTCCCGCCTCCCGGTGGAATACCCCCACATCCGTAGCGGCGAACAAACAACCCCACATATCACCGTCAATGTCATTGACCGGAATATCCGGCAAATTCCCGCTGATATCCGTCCAGGTCGTTCCCATATCATCCGATTCGAAAATATGTCCGGTATTTTCCCCATAGCGGTAACCGGAAAAACTGACATACAAATGCCCGTTGTCCTTGCCGAAATACACCTTGGTCACCCAGCGTTGGGGCAAGCCGTCAGAAACCTTCGTCCAAGCTGTTCCCCCGTCAGTGGTTATCCATACATTACCGTCGTCGGTTCCCGCCGCTATGATTTGCGAATCCAACGGAGACGCATCGATAGTCGTCACGGTTCCGTACGTCAGATTACCCCCGGCGTAGGGACCGTTCGACAAATCACCACTAATGGGCACCCAACTGTTCCCCCTGTTTTCCGTCCGGTAAACTTTCTGGGTACCGTAATAGAGAATAGCAGGATTTTGAGGGTCCATAGTAACCGGCGTATCCCAATAATGCCGGTCATTAGCAGAGATGCCGTTGCCGGCTATATAAGTAAACGTGCCTCCGTAATTATACGACCGGAACAAATTGCCGTATTGAAATTCCGCATATACGGTATTGGTGCCGTGTTCTACCAGGGGTTGGAAGCCGTCGCCACCGAGGATGGAGACCCAATTGCCGGAAGTGCCGTCCAAGGTACGCAGGGTATTATTATCTTGCGTACCGGCGAATATTGCTTCATTTGTCTCGTCAGCCATGATACGGTATATTTGGGTAACCGGCATATTTTCCACATGTTCCCACACGATGCCATAGGAAGTACTCTTATAGACTCCACCGTCGTTCCCTACCCAAACATGACCGGGATATCCCTCTCTGAATGCCACAGTGTGTTGGTCCACATGGATAGAAGTGTCTTCCGTCCAGGTATTCCCCCCGTCCGTACTCTTTGCCAGGTACAACCCGGCATAATACACCACAGCGGGGTCCTCCGGATGCACAAACACCCCCCCGAACCACCAGTGGTAGCTCACATCGGTAATATTCGAAACGTCCAGGGCAATCCACGTATCTCCTCCGTCCGTACTTTTGTATATGCCTTGCAGATAACCGTTTTTTTTGGCATAGCTCGCATAGAGAATATCGGGGTTCGAACGCGAAATATCGATGCTGATACGCCCTTTTTCGTCCGGGTCCGACGGCAATCCGTTCGTGAGTTCCGTCCAGGTATCCCCTCCGTCATCCGAACGGTATATACCGGAGGTTTCTCCTCCGTAATGCCGCCGGTTCACGGTTCTGACCCGCTCCCAAGTCACCGCATATATCCTTTGGGGATTGACCGGATTCATCGCCATATCGATAACCGAAGTGGAGTCGGACACGAACAATACTTGCTCCCAGGTATCGCCCATATCGGTACTACGATATACCCCCCTGTGGTTGTTTTTGACGAACAAGGGTCCCGTAGCTGCTGCATACAAGGTCAGATTATCCGGATCAATGAGAATTTTCGAAATACTGCCTGTGTTTTCCAGTCCTTTGTGTTCCCAGCTTTCGCCGAAATTATGGACAACGTATATTCCACTACCGTCATAAGACAGCGAACCGCCACCCCCGTTCGGCTCCCCGGTACCGACCCAAATGGTTTGCCCGCCGGGGTCTTGCAGGGCAATATCCCCTATGGCATGTACAGGCATACCGTCTGTAATGGGTTCACTACCATTATAAAAGACGCCGCCCGATGCCGTTCCGGTAAAATAAGCACCGTCACTCGAAGGAATAAGTTCGATATCCGTTATCCTGCCGCCAATGTTATCCGGACCCACAGACTCCCAATCACCGGAGGTGGTATTTTTCTCCCTCTCTTGTTTTTGCCGCCAGGCAATAGCTTTCCGGTAGGCTTCGTTATCGATTTTCCCATAGGGAAAAGCCCTTTGGCGGAACCAGGTAAGCCCGTCATCCGGTGACCCGGCAGCGGAATAAGGAGTATGAGTGGTATAGTCGTTTTTTATTGATAAAAATAAGAATATCAATGAGACTGCTCCCGGCAAGATAAAGAACAAAACATGAAACTTGATTTTCATAGTGAAAAGATTAATATGCGCGTGAATTATCACCCGTATAATACCTGACAAAAGCTTCGTTGACCACGCGGTTGCCCCCAGGAGTGGGGTAATCGCCTGTAAAATACCAATCCCCGGTATGATCCGGAATGGCGCGATGCAGGTTCTCCACGGTTTGATAGAGGACTTGCACTTCCGAACGGATGCTTCCGGTTTTGAGCATCCGGGCTATTTTGGCTGAAATTTGTTCGACGGTAAAGGGTTCGTATATGGCTTTTACCGCATTTATCATCTCCGTATCCTCTTTTTCCAGTTCTTCCCGGCAACGGTTATATACATCGATGATGGTCTGTGTTTTTCCCGCTTCTTTCAGCAGGTCAATGGCAGCCCGGAAAGCGATGAAATCGCCCAATTTTGCCATATCGATACCATAACAGTCGGGGTAGCGGATTTGCGGAGCGGACGAGACGATGATGATTTTCTCCGGTTTCAAACGGTCGGTGATACGCAAGATGCTTTTTTGCAAAGTAGTCCCCCGTACGATGCTGTCGTCGATTATGACCAGGTTATCGGTAGGTTTGACCACGCCGTAAGTAATATCATAGACATGCGCCACCAGGTCATCCCTGCCTTGGTCTTCGGCGATAAAAGTGCGAAGTTTGGCATCTTTGACGGCTATTTTTTCGAAGCGTGGCAAGGCGTTGAGTATATTGAAAATTCCCTCCTCGTCCAGATTGTCTTTCTGCCGGAAAATTTCACTGGCTTTTTGCCGGTTCATATAAGTTTCCGCAGCCTCGCGAAGCCCGTAGAAAGAGGTTTCGGCGGTATTGGGGATGTATGAGAAAACCGTATTGTCCAGATCGTAATCGATGCTCTTTAAGACAGCGGGAAAGAGCAATTTTCCCAGTTCTTTCCTTTCGTGGTAAATATCGGCATCATTACCACGGGAGAAATAAATACGTTCGAAGGAACAGGCGGCGGTTTTTTGGGCAGGCAAAATTTCTTCGACAGAACAGGCTCCTTCTTTTTTTATAATCAGGGCATTACCCGGTGGTAGCTCTTCGACATCCTCTACTTGGGCATCAAAAACGGTCTGTAAAGCCACACGCTCGGAAGCTACGGCTATCACCTCACCGTCCGCATAATAATAAGCGGGGCGGATACCGTTCGGGTCTCTCAACACAAAGGAGTCACCGTGCCCCATCAGCCCGGCGATGACATACCCTCCATCCCATTTTTTCGACGAGCTTTTCAGTATGGATGCCACATCGATATTTTTGCTAATCAGGGCGGACGCTTCGCGTTTGGTAACGTTTTGCTCTTTGAAATGCCGGTAGAGACGTTCCACCTCTTTGTCCAGGAAATGCCCTATTTTCTCCATGACGGTTACCGTATCGGTTTGTTCTTTGGGATGCTGTCCGATGGCGATGAGGTCATCGAGTAATTTTCGCGAATTGGTCATATTGAAGTTTCCGGCTACTATCAAGCTGCGGTGTTTCCAATTGCTGGGACGGAGGAAAGGGTGAACACTTTCTATACTGTTGCTGCCGAAGGTTCCGTACCGTACATGTCCGAGGTACAATTCACCGGTATAAGGCATGTTTTCCTTCTGCCATTGTACGTCTTTTCGCTTGCCGGGATGGCGGTCGAGAATATCGTTTATTCTCCGGAACACATGGGAGAATACGTCTTTGATGGGTTGCGGGGCATTGGATCTTTTCCGGCTGATGTACCTCGTACCGGGTTCGGTATCGAATTTGACGACGGCGATTCCCGCCCCGTCTTGCCCGCGGTTGTGTTGTTTTTCGAGTAGCAAGTACAATTTGTTCAGCCCCCAGAACCCCGATTGGTATTTCTCTTGGTAATAGGACAAGGGTTTGCGCAACCGTATCAGGGCGATTCCGCATTCGTGTTTGAGCGAGTCACTCATTGATTGATTTTTAATTCGAATTGCGTGAGCTCTTTGAATTGTTGCAGCCGGTTTTTTATCTCCCTGTTGGTAACGTTTTCCATCCGCCGGGTACCGAATTGTTCCACACAGAACGAAGCCATATTGGAACCGGCTATCACGGCTCTTTTGATATTGTCGAATGACACATCTTTTGTACTGGCGATGTAACCCATAAAGCCTCCGGCAAATGTATCGCCAGCTCCCGTGGGATCGAATACTTCTTCGAGTGGCAGGGCAGGTGCAAAGAACACTTCGTCGCGGTGAAACAACAGGGCTCCGTTTTCACCTTTTTTGATAATCACGTATTCAGGTCCCAAAGTATAGATAAATTTTGCCGCTTTGATCAGCGAATACTCGTCGGAGAGCAAGCGGGCTTCTTCGTCATTGATGATGATGACATCTACTTTCCGAAGTACGGAGAGCAGTTCTTCATAGGTGTTTTCTATCCAATAATTCATCGTATCCATCGCCACGAGGCGCGGGCGGTGGTCTATTTGCCGAATTACGGACATTTGGATAGACGGGTGTACATTACCCAGAATAGCAAAATCCGGACGCATGTACGACAGGGGTACGACGGGGTCAAAATCCTCCAATACATTCAGGTCTGTCGCCAGGGTATCCCGTGTATTCAAATCCACGTGGTACTTTCCTTTCCAATGAAAAGTCTTTTTACCTTTTACGATTTTAACTCCCTCAATGTCAATGTTTTGTTTTCTTAATCCTTCCAAATAATCAATAGGGAAATCGTCTCCTACGATTGAGATGACTTGGGGAATAATCTCGTATTTAGAAGCGGCGAGGGCAATATAAGAAGCTGATCCTCCTATGATTTTTTCCGCTTTTCCGAAGGGCGATTCGATGCTGTCGAAAGCGATAGTGCCCAGGACCAATAGTTTGTTCATCATTACTTTTTCATGCAAATTTAATAAAAAAACCTCCCGGAGGAGGTTTGTGAAATACTTTTAACAGAAAACCGGATGAATTTTACCCCAGGGCAACTCTTTTAAATCCGGTAATTTCCACGTCGCCGAAAGATGCCACGTATTGTGCTACGGTCATTTTCCCGTCTTTGATAAAGTCCTGGTCGAGCAAGCAGAGTTCTTTGTCGGCGGTGGTATTGTCGTCGATAAAGCGTTGGAGCTTGCCGGGTACTATTTTGTCCCAGATATGTTCGGGTTTTCCTTCGGCTTTCAGTTGTGCTTCGATATCGGCTTTTGCCTGTTCGATAACTTCATCGGGCAGCTGTGCTTTGGATATGTATTTGGGGACGTTTTTCAGCGTTTTCCCCAGGCGTGCCAGTTCGATGTTTTCTTTCTCGATGGCTGCAATTCGGGCTTCGGTTTCGGAAGCGAGGAACTCGGGTGTAAAGTCTTTGTAGCTCAACACGGCGGGTTTCATAGCAGCCACTTGCATGGCGATATCTTTGGCTACGGTTCCGGCTTGGTCGAAATTTTTGGACAGCCCGACGATGGCGGCTATTTTGTTTCCGGCATGGATATAAGCACCTACGAAGGGAGCCGATAATTTTTCGAAGCCACCGATTTCTATTTTTTCACCGATGACGCCTGTTTGTTCGATGACCTTGTCCTGAACGCTGATACCGTTTTCGAACTCTTTGGCGAGAAATTCTTCTTTCGAGCCGGATTGCAGGGCGATGGCGGCGAATTTCTTTGCCAGTTCGACAAAGTCTTCGTTCTTGGCTACAAAGTCAGTTTCGCAATTGAGCGAAATGACTACGCCTTCGGTTTTGTCGTCGTTTACCAGGGCGATGGCGACTCCTTCGGAGGATTCACGGTCGGCGCGTTTGGCGGCAATTTTTTGACCTTTCTTGCGGAGGATTTTGATGGCTTCGTCGAAGTCTCCATCTGCTTCGATGAGGGCTTTTTTGCAGTCCATCATACCGGCGCCGGTCATTTTACGGAGTTTGCTTACTTCTGCGGCTGTGATTTTTGCCATAGTTACGTTTTGTTTTTTTGTTAGTTAATCTTTGTTTTCTTCTTTGACTTCGTCTTGTGATTTTTTCTCACGGGCAGCGTTCTTTTCTTCCAGTCCTTCGGCAATGGCATCGGTGAGATAAGAGATGACCAGGTCGATGGATTTCGAGGCGTCGTCATTCGCCGGGATGACGAAATCCACGGGTCTCGGGTCCGAATTGGTATCCACCATGGCAAAGATGGGGATGTTCAGCTTGGCTGCTTCGGCTACGGCGATATGTTCTTTTTTGATATCCACGATGATGATGGCACCGGGCAGGCGAATCATATCGGCGATAGAGCCGAGGTTCTTTTCGAGTTTTGCCCTCTGACGGTTGATTTGCAATTTTTCGCGTTTGGAAAGCATATCGAAAGAGCCGTCTTTTTTCATCCGGTCTATGGCGGTCATTTTTTTGACGGCTTTCCGGATGGTTTGGAAATTGGTGAGCATACCTCCGGGCCAGCGTTCGGTGATATAGGGCATATTGACGCGTTGGGCGTTGTCCGCTATGATGTCCTTGGCTTGTTTTTTGGTGGACAGAAACAGGATTCGCCTGTCGGAGCGCGCGATTTTTTTCAGTGCTTGCGCGGCTTCTTCCATTTTCGACTTGGTCTTGTACAGGTTGATGATGTGGACGCCGTTGCGTTCAGAATAGATGTAGGGCGCCATGTTGGGGTTCCACTTGCGTGTGAGATGTCCGAAGTGCACTCCGGCATCTATCATTTCTTTGATGTCTAATTCTTTCATTGGGTTTAATTGAATTTACGTTCCGTATTGACTGCAATAAACCGGTAGCGGTATGGTTTCCGGTCCGGAATATTTGGATGCTAAATCAATTAGGACACCGGTTAATAATTGAACAAAAATATTTTTAACGTTTGGAGAATTGGAATTTCTTACGGGCTTTCTTTTGTCCGTATTTTTTACGTTCCACCATTCTCGGATCCCGGGTGAGCAGACCTTCGGGTTTGAGGACGGCTCGATGTTCGGGGTCTATTTCGGTAAGGGCACGTGCGATACCGAGCCTGATGGCTTCCGCTTGACCTTTGACGCCTCCGCCTTTGACGGTGATTTTGATGTCGAATTTGTCGAGGGTTTGGGTCAGTGTCAAGGGTTGTTTGACTTTGACTTGTAAGATAGCCATGGGGAAATAATCGTCCAGACTACGTTTGTTGATGGTAATTTCCCCTTTTCCTTCTTTGACGAAAACCCGGGCTACGGCGGTTTTCCGTCTTCCTATGGTATGTACTGTATCCATGATTACTTCAGATTATCGAGGTTAACGGTTTTGGGTTTTTGGGCTTGGTGCTTGTGCTCGGCGCCTACATATACGTACAAGTTTTTGTAGATGGCTCTTCCGAGGCGGTTTTTCGGCAGCATGCCCTTTACGGCTTTTTCGATAAGTACGGCCGGGTTCAAATCGTATTGTTGTTTTGCCGTACGAAAACGTTGACCTCCGGGGTATCCGGTATGACGAACATATACTTTGTCATTCCATTTGTTACCGGAAAGTTGGATTTTTTCCGCATTGACGACGATGACATTATCGCCGCAGTCCACATGCGGAGTGAAGTTGGGTTTGTGCTTACCACGAAGTAGTTTGGCGACTTTCGAAGCAAGACGACCCAGTGTTTGACCGTCCGCATCCACCAATACCCATTCTTTGTTGACGGTATTCTTATTGGCGGATACTGTTTTGTAACTCAATGTATTCACGACCATTGGTTTTTTGTGGTTAGACATTAGATTATTTACTCTTCCCCCCTGTCGCGGAGGGAGTGCAAAAGTACACATATTTTTGAAATGAAAAAGGCTTATTTGCAAAAACTTACAAATAAGCCTGAAAAAGCGTTTCCGGCTGTTGCCGGTTAATCGAGATTGGGGATACGAAGTACTTGCCCGGGATAGATAAGATCGGGGTCTTTGAGCATGGGTTTGTTCGCCTCGAATATGATGGGATACTTCATGGCATCGCCATAATATTGTTTGGCTATTTTGCTCAACGAATCTCCTCTGACTACGGTGTGAAAACGTGCTTCGGGTTCGGGAATGGCTACCGTCATACGGTCGTCCACCTGTGCGATACCTTCGGTATTTCCCACTACCAAGACCACTTTTTCACGGGTTTCTTGTGAGTCGGCTTCTCCATAGATGATAGCGGTATCTCCTTCTACTTCCACACGGAAGCCGGTTACTTCGAATTCCAATGTCTTAACGGCGTTCTCCAAAGCCTGCGCTTTATCAGCGGCTTCCTCTTCGGTGGTCTTTCCTATGCCGAACAATTTGGCGCCGGCATCTTTGATAAATGAAAACAGTCCCATAATAGATGTTTTTTAGTGTTATGTAATGATGTTAGTGCGACAAAAGTAAAAATTTTTGAGGGATTATCCGGCTCCCTCTTCGAAAAATGTAACAAGAGGCGCTGAAAAACCATCAAATTATAGTTGGGAGTTGATAGTTATGAGTTGATAGTTGGGAGCGCTGTCATTTCGACCGGTGGTAGAGACGTTGCATGCAACGTCTCTACCACGAACGTCGCCGGGACGACGGGGAATGAGGGCTCTGCCCTTGTGATTTCCGGCAAATCGTTATAAAAACCTTTACACGTATAGAAAAAACCCGGCGGGGCATTTCCGGGGAACCCGGGTCAAAAA
>CAZQPD010000200.1:0-3422 GCA_964595235.1 uncultured Polaribacter sp. | reverse complement strand
CCAAAATGCTTCGGGACACGCCTCACTCGTGCCTCGTTCGTCCGGAATGACACGCCCCTGTCATTTCGACCGGAGGCAGAAATCTTTTATATTGATGAAATTTTTTCCGGTGCGCAGGCTGGCTCATTCACTAAAAATGCCACCGAACATTTTCTTAACGCTCTGCCCTTGTAATTTTCAGCAGACTCTATGTATTAGAGCGTTTTTTCCGGCGGACCCTAATCAAAGTTTTGTGCATTGAGTATATTCAGGCATTTGATTCTGAAATCCGCCAATGCGTATTTGACGAATTCCTCATCCGGCGGAAAGGGTTGTTCTTTGTTTTGCAGGGCTTGGTGGTACTTCTGGTCGATGGCTCTCGGGTCGCCTTGATATACTCCGAATACGTTTTCGAATTTCGCTTCGCTGGTTATGGCTTGTTCATTTGCCAATGATTGGGTATGAAGGTTTTTGATGGAGAATTTACCGGATATTTGAGCGGTTTTCAATTGTTGGAAAAGTTTGACGGTCGCTTTTACCGTGATGATTTTGTCTTTTTTGATGTCGTTCCCGTTTTCGTCTTTCATCACATTTCCGTTTTCATCATACACATATTCCCAGCCGTCTTTGATTTGTTTTTCTTGTTGTACGGTTTCGGAATTGAGTTGTTCCGGGCTCATCGTCAATTGTTCCAGCAGGTATGTAATTTCATAGTCGTAGTCGATGCCGGATTGGGGGCTGTGGTGATAAATTACCCAGGGGTCGTTGAGGTCCACGCTGGAAATACGGGTGAGTTCTTGTATTTGCTCGTCCGTAGTATTTTGTGAAATGCGGTTGACGACCTTGGTATATACCAGTGTACTCCCTTTGATTTTCGCCTGTTCGATGAGTTCGCTGACGTCGTTGCGGTATCCGGGGTTGACATATTCCAGCTGTTCGAGTAATTTATGTGCCTGTCGTGCATCGGTTTTCGAACCCTTCATCAATTTGGTAGCAGTGGAGTAGAGCAGGGCGGAATAGGCGTTTTTACTCTGTTTGATTTCATCTTCATAGTCGTCGAAAGTGAAAGACACTTCCTTCCCTTCATATTGTAGAGGAAGTAGTGACTTGATATCGTCTTGTCTGATATCCAAATTGGAATACAGTTTATAGATTTTTTTCAGGTTTTCCAGTGAATTGTTTTGCTTTTTCAATTGTTTGATGAGCTTAATGTCCCTTTCGCGGGATTTGTCATAGGCGGTTTTCAGGGAGGGGATAAGATCTTGGTTGGATTTTTTGTATTTGTCCTCGGTGAGTTTTTGTACGGCGAGTTCGAAGGCTGAATCGTAATCACCTTTGGCGATGCTTTTTTCGGCTTTCTTTGCGCTACCGCATGATGCGGGTATCCAGAGCAGCAGAGTCGATAATATGATAAGACCGGCAATTTTTTTCATTGAAGGAAATTATTTGATGATTTTTATCTTGATTTCTTTTACCTTACCTACCCGGTTGCCATTTTCATCCACCGCTTTGATTTGGAATATGGTAACATCTTGCCCGATTTTAGCTTTGTCGATAGCGCGGATGGCTTCATCGTTGAAGGTGTTGCCTTCCACATATACGGTGAGTTGCCCGGGCACTTTGACCATAAATGATGTGACGTCGAAGCGTTTATTATCTAGGGTTCGAATGGCACCTACTTTGGCTTGATGCAATGTGGTTTTGGTCATACTGGATCTGCCTTTGTCTGTGTTGATGGTACCTTCAATATCACTGGAAACTTTCTCCCCGGTAGAATAATATTTTCTCGTTTTGGCGTCGGGAGCTCTTTTCGGAACATTCTTGGGTTTGGGTTTGGGTTTCGGTTTAGCTTCTTTTTCAATATATACGGGACGGTCTATATAGACGGGTTTCTCTACGTATTCGGTTTTATAAACCACTTTTTCCACTACGTTATCCCGTGATACCACATTGTAGGTGCTGTTGAAATTAATGCGTACGGGGCTGCCGTCGTACATGACTTTGAAGGAGCCGTTCAGGTCGTGTGTTCCCGGTTCGGGCGCCTTGAAATCAATAAGTACTCCTCCTTCCACTCCTCTGCTGTCAGGGAGTTTTTCGCCGTTCAAAACGATATCGAACGGTTCGGCGCTGTCGTCATACCTGCCGAGGTAAATTTTCCCGGTGATACGTTCGTCCGGATAGTACATCCCTTTGTCGAGACGGACGATGCCCACATAATTCCGCATGGCGAATTCTTTCTTGAACTCCCCGCTGAGCATGGAGTTTATCAACTCCGTTTCTATCTGGCGTACGTCAGATTGCATTTGGGTAATGTTAAAGATAGAAGCCAATGCGGGGAATGATTGGAATTTAAAATTCAACCATGGGATAATATTACCGCTGTAATCCATAAGTTCTTTAGTCCTGAAGCGGCTGGTTACCATGGAAGCTATGGTTCCGTATCCTTTGCCCAGTGCTTTGGCATATTCGGTTTTATATTGTTGTATCCTGTCCAGGAATTCCTGCCCCTGCGGGGTAATTTGATCACCGTCAAAAAAATACCTGTCCAAATATTTACTACTGGTCAGGTTCTTGTATGACGAACGTGCTTGGTCTTCTTTCAACGTACCGTTGTAAATGCTGTCTTTGATAGATTCCAGATAATAATAAAAATCGTTTGCTACTTCTTCAGCTTTGTTCAGTCTTTCATATATAGGTTTGTATTCCAAGCTGTCTTCCTCTATTTTGCGTTTTAATTGGTTTTTTAGAACATCGTTTTTCACCATAACCACGGCTGTGGCTTCTTCCAGTTTTTCATTCATATAGCCGAATGAAGTGATGATTTTTTCATCTTTGCTACACGAGGAAAATACCAGTATAAGTACGGCTAACAGTAGGGATATAGAAGGATTCTTTTTCATTTTTTGATACCGGTTAAGTGTCGTTTAATGAGTGTGTTTTTACAAGGACAAACTTACTAAAAAAATTATATCGGAGTCCGCTGAATACCACAGAAGTACATCCGTTATTTATATTGTAAAATAATAAAACATATAAATACCTCGAAAAGAATACGTTAGGGTCTGCTGAAAATCACAGAAGTGCCTGAATTTTTTAATTTGTGAAATGATGATGTATATAAATACTTCGAATTGAATTAGTGTCAAGTCAAGTATATTCTTGCCGTACCAAGCATTTGAAAATATGCGGGATAGCTTCGTTAAAATTTTCCACCGTAGCGCTGCTATGCTGAAAAATTTATGCCTCGCTCTCTACCATATTTTCTGCAACTTATACGACATCATATACTTGACTTGACACTGGTTAAAAAAGGCAGGTGCTTCTGTGGAACGAAAACACGATATTTTTGAATGATAAAAATGCACGATTTTTTCGATAAAACCTCGATTTTCCTTGTGTTTTACTAATGATATTATTGCGTAATCCATTCTTTTTCACGTGTT